>JAFGII010000006.1 GCA_016929695.1 Ignavibacteria bacterium | reverse complement strand
ATTCCATTAGTTTTCAAATTCTGTGCAAAATGGCAAGGAATTTTGGTTACTACGCTGGAGCATAGTAACCAGCGAAAAAACTTTGGTACCGGCTTGACCGGGTTATGAATTAAGAATATCAGTTCAGTAAAAAATTATTTCTATAATTTTGTAATTCTTTGCGGCTCTGCGGTTAATTTTGCTTTCAAGATGACTGCAAAAAAAATATATTTATTTATATATCGCATATTTCGGAAAATTGTGTTAATATACATATATTTTATTAATTAAACGGAAATTCAGTAATGAACATTTTTGCAGGAAGTCTCCCCTACGAAGTTACCGAGAGCGAACTCGAGGGAATGTTTAAAGAGTTTGGAACGGTTAGTTCCGTAAAAATCATTACAGACAAATACACCGGCAAGAGCAAAGGATACGGATTCATTGAGATGCCGGATGAAGAAGAAGCGGAAAAAGCAATTGAGAATTTAAACGGAAAAGAAGTCGACGGCAGAAATATTGTAGTCAGTAAAGCAGAAGGCAAAAAAGATAATACAGGCAGAGGCGGATTCGGGAAAGGCAGAAGAAGAGACGGTTATTACGGCGGAAAACGAGACGGCGGTTATCACGGCGGCGACCATAAAATCGGCGGCGGACACAGAAAAGCGGGTCAGTAATTTTTTTACGTTCTGATTTTATTTTTTTTAAGACTACAAAAGTCTTGCTCGTATTTATTAGAAATCAATTTAAAACCGGACTTTTGCAGTCTTTGTTGTTTTTCTTTCGGTTTCTTTATTGAGAATAATTTTAAAATATTTTTTTCACGATTCAATAAAATAATTCCCTATCCCCTTACCGGTATTTTTTTTTCACAATATTTATATTTGTTTTTTCTCTTTTTATTTCATAATTTAAAGTATGTTCAGATATATAATAATATTATTTTTTACAGTCACAACTTTAATGAATGCCCAGGTCAAACTGCTGATTCCTATGGAGTCCTGGCAGACTAACCATCTGAAAGCATACGGCATAGCATACAGACATCTGCTTCAGGGAAAGGAACTGGACTGGCTTTTAAATTACCGCGGCGGGGCTTTTATGTTCGGATATTCACGGTTTCTCGAAGATGAATGCAAAGTGAATAATGTTTTATACGAACTGATTGACGGTACGCAGACGGCACAGATTTATGCATTTGTGCAGGATGAAAAAAACAATACCGAACTTGTTCGGCTTGAGAAAGCAGCACGTATCGCGGTTTATGTTCCGCCGAATGCACTGCCGTGGGATGATGCGGTGCAATTAGCACTCGACTATGCCGGAATTCCGTACGAAAAAATGTGGGATGAGGAAGTTCTTTCCGGAAAACTCAAGGGCATAGACTGGATTCACCTGCATCACGAAGATTTCACCGGACAGTACGGGAAATTCTTTGCATCGTTCGCGACAAGCCGGTGGTATCTGACACAAATGAAAACCAACGAAGAAATGGCTACGAAACTCGGTTATAAAAAAGTTTCGCAACTGAAACTTGCCGTAGTCAAAAAACTCACTGAATATATTGCAGACGGGGGTTTCCTCTTTACCATGTGCTCGGCAACGGATACTTACGATATAGCACTTGCTTCACAATATACCGATATATGCGCCGAAATGTATGACGGCGACCCTTACGACCCGGATGCCAATTCCAAACTCGATTATACCGACTGCATTGCATTCGAAAATTTTCAGATAATACTCGACCCGCTCCAGTATGAATATTCCAATATTGATATTACTCCCGATTTGTTTTACGTCGGTCAATACAACGATAATTACAGACTGGTCGAATTTTCCGCAAAGTTAGACCCGGTACCGACTATGTTGATTCAATGCCACACGGCATTAATCAAAGGCACTCTGGGACAGACATCTGGATTCAGGAAAGAGTTCATCAAGAAGAATGTAACAATACTCGGAATGAACGAGAATTCGAATATGGTCAGATACATACACGGAAATTACGGCAAGGGTACATTCACCCTATTCGGCGGACACGACCCCGAAGATTATCAGCATCTTGTCGGTGAAGAAGCGACTAATCTTGACAGTTATCCTAATTCACCGGGATACAGACTGATTTTAAATAATGTCCTTTTCCCCGCTGCAAAAAAGAAAAAATTAAAAACTTAAATTTATATGCGAAAAATATTTTTTATTTTATTTCTGATTGGCTGCAATATTATATTTTCACAGACACCCGACGAAAATATGCTGAAAGGTTTAAATTCCATCAACCGTGAAGAACTGATGAAATCGGTATCTTATCTTGCCTCCGATGAACTCAGGGGAAGATTAAGCGGGAGTCAGCAATATTTCAATGCAGCGGATTATACGGCAAAACAGTTTTTAAAGGCAGGTCTGATTCCTGCAAACAACGGAAGTTTTTTTCAGTATTTTTTTACAGAGTATAATGAAATTTCAGATGCGAAATTCGGAATCGTAAAAGAAAATAAGATATTTTATTACAAACACGGAACGGATTTCTCCTGCAGGGGGTTTTCGGGCAGCGGGATATACACCTCTCCCGTTGTATTCTGCGGTTACGGAATTTCGGAATCCTGTTATGATGATTACAAAGACGTTGAGGTAAACGGAAAAATCGTTTTGATATTTAAACAGAATGCCGACTGGAACACCGATACAAAAGAAAAATATTCGTCTTTAAGAGTAAAGTCGGAAATTGCTTATAATAAAGGTGCGCTGGCTACATTATTTGTTCCAAGACCTAATGACAAAAATCCTCAAAAACCGATTGGAAGTGTTATGGACGGAGAAGGGCAGTACATTTCAAATCATCCTATGCTTCAGATTGACATAAAAGTTGCAGACGAAATTTTAGAAAATACGGGTTATACTTTAAGTCAACTGCAATCGAAAATTGATGAGAGCCGGCTGCCGAATTCGCTTAATACAAAAGCAAACGCATATCTGGAAGTAAATGCAAAATACGACCCCGCAAGGAATACGATGAATGTGGCGGCAATTCTCGAAGGCAACGACCCTATATTAAAAAATGAATATGTAATTATCGGAGCACATCTTGACCACGTTGGCAGTCAGGGAAATGTGATTTATAACGGTGCAAATGATAATGCATCGGGCTCTGCCGCTGTTCTTCAGATTGCAAGGGCTTTTTCTGAACTTGAAATTAAACCGAAACGCTCGATATTGTTTTTGCTGTTTTCAAACGAAGAATCAGGTCTTCACGGGGCATATCATTATGTTAACAATCCGCTCGTTCCTCTCGAAAATACCATTGCTATGCTGAATCTTGACTGCGTTTCAAACGGCGACAGCATAATGGTTGGGAACGGTTTGAGCGCTCCCGAATTGTGGAATATTGCAAATGAAATGGACTCTCTTTATATTAAGATGATGGTAAAAAATACGTGGAAGGGGGGCGGCGCGGACGCCACTCCGTTCTTCGAGAAAGGAATTCAATGCCTGTATTTCGTTACTACAAACGGATATGAACACTTGCACCTCCCTACCGACGACACCGAAACATTGAAACCCGAATTGTTTGAGAAAATCACCCTGCTCGCATATCTAACTGCATACCGGATAGCGAATGATTAATTTCCCATATTATTCCTCGTTACTACGCTCCAGCGTAGTAACGGCGAATGTTATAATCCTCCTCTCCCTCCTCCTCTCCTGCGGGAAACAACAGCCGTCTGAAAATCAGCAATTCTCAATAACAGACGACCTCGGAAATGTAATTGAACTTCAGAAGAAACCGGAAAAAATTATCAGTCTTGCTCCGAATATCACTGAAGCAATTTTTTCAATCGGTGCGGATTCATTGCTCATCGGAGTTACTTCATACTGCAATTACCCCGTAGAAGCAAAAACAAAAACCGTTATCGGCGGAATGCTCGACCCTAATATCGAAATTATTACATCCTTAAAACCGGATTTAATACTTTTAACCGTAGAGGGAAATTCACAGGCATCATATCAGGCATTAATGAATGCAGGATTTAAAATATTCATTACAAATCCCCGTGACCTGAGCGGAATAAAAAAAATGCTCCGCGACTTCGGAAAAATCTGCAGGAAAGAAAATAATTCGCAATCGGTAATAAATAAAATTGACTCCTCAGAAAAAAGTTTTCTTGAAATCACAGATAAAATAAATCCGAAACCGGAAGCATTAATATTAGTGTCAATTAATCCTTTAATCACGGTTAACAAAACTACATACATTAATCAGGTAATAAATCTTTCAGGATTTAAAAACATTTATGAAGATGAACCTATGCCGTATCCCACTATAAATTATGAAGATGTAATTCTGAAAAATCCCGATTATGTAATTCTAACATCCGAATTAACCGATGAGAAAGGAAATTACCTGAAAGAACTCGGAAAATATTTAAACACGACGAATGCATTCCGTAATAACAAAATCATCTCCGTAAATGCGGATTTAATTTCCCGTCCAGGTCCCCGCATTATACAGGCAATTGAAAGTCTTATATCTTCTCACAACTAAGGAAATATTCTTTGCGAACTTTGCGACGTTGCGTTAAAACATTTTTTTAAAACCGCAAAGTTGCAACGAACGCAACGCATACAGGACGCCGGTTTAACACCAAGGAAACGAAAAAAATAAAAGGACACTAAAAACAAAATGCAAATAAAAAAGAGCAAATAACAAATATGCATTCAATCATCCATCCACCCATCCCCCCATCCACACATCCACCCATTCACCCATTCACCCTATAAAAATCTGATATTAACACCACCGTACCTCTTCGAATGAGAATAAATCGCATACCGCAATGCATCCATAAGATGGTCATTAAATTTAACGGGCTCATCAAGCAGATTGCCTTCCTTATCCTGCTTGTATGAATACGAAAGCACTTCCTTATTCAGATTAACATTCTCCGCCCTGCTGAATATTTTGCATCTCTTCACGAAGTCTATTCCGTCCTTTACTGACTTATCCGCAGGATAAACATTGAAAGCGTTTCTCCTCAGTTCCTCAATCCTGTTTGGTTCCGCCGAATCGCAGTAAATATAATTACTCCGCCTTATATTGCATTTCTTCATTTCACTAATCAAATCGTCATTTGTTAATCTCCTTTTATAAATCAGTTCTTCGGTGTAATAAATTTTATCTTTTATATAAATTTTCACAAGCGCCGTCTGATTATTAAATCCGAAATCCAGACCGTAAATAATTTCGTCAGTCACCGCGGGATATTCATTAATAATTTCAAACTGACCGTAAATTATATTTTTCAGCGTCCCCCACTCTCCAAGTGCATATATGTTATAGAACTCCTCATCCTGCTCTTTTAAATTAAGAAGAACTTCTTTGTACTCATCGTCAATGTACACATTGTCCCGATAAGTTGTTTTTACTTTATGGGAATTTTTCATCTGCAGTGAATTCAGCCAGTGATGTGCATTGACGGGATTGTATGTCAGAATTATCTGCTTGTAATTTTTCGATTTCCCCCGCAGTCTCAAATCCAGTTGCAGAAAATCCTTCTGCTCAAGTTCGGTTGCTTCCTCAATCCACATTGATGTTATTCCGAAAATTGATTTGAGTTTTTCCGCATCGTCAACACCTGCGGTAATGAATTCGCTGTTTGTAATTTTATTGAATAAGGACAATTCGCCGTCTTTAACAATAAAATATTTCTTCAGTCCGGAAACGGAAATCAGCGACTTGAGTAAACTGAACTGCGAATTCCTGATTGTCCGCGCAACTTTTCTCACGAGAAGAAATCTGTGGTTTCTCTCCTGCAGACTCCTTATTAATAATTTCTGCGCAGTGAAAAAACTTTTACCTGAACCTGCACCGCCGTATATGTGAAGATATCTGGATTTTTCATTCAGGAGTCCGAGATAGACCTTATTTACCGAATTCAAATCAATAAAGAATGTTACGTTTTTTCTGTATATTTTATTAGCCCTGAACATCCTCGAATCCGAGTTTAACATTTACAACATTATCCTCCGCTTTATTTTCGTCCGGATGTTTGTCTTTCCGGTTGAACCTGTTTTTCATTATAAACATCCATGCACTCCCGTTGAATTTGCTTTTCTTCCCCAGAATTCCCTGCAAACCGATTTTCTCCCAGAACAGCATCCCTTTCCTTTTTGAAACAGAGATTAATTTTACATAATTTGTTTTACCCTGATTTTCTTCATCGAGTTTCTTCGCAAGATTTTCAACATCCTTCGCCTCCGCACCGGGAAACGAATTTTCTGAAAATCCTCTCTCCAAATGCCTGCAGTAAGCATTAATAAGTTTTTCTTCCGCCGATAATATTTGTTTTTCCATTTTATTCATTATTTACCCTCTGCAATATACAACATCAAAATCCCCCTGTCAAATATTAAGAAAAAACTTAAAGCCGGTTTAGTTTGTTAAGTAATAATTTTTGCCAATGTTAAAGAATAATCATTGTATCCGATATACAAAGACACCACCTACGCAAAGGAATATTTCTTTTCAATAAAAAAATTAATTAAGTGTTCTTCGTTTTTTTTATGTGCCCTGAGCGGTAAAAAATTTTAAGTCCTGTTTTTTTTAAAAAATATTTATGTGTTCTTCGTTTTTTTTATGTGTCCTCAGTGTTAAAAATATTAACTCCCGCTTTCTTCGCGCCCTTTGCGCCGTAGCGGTTTTTAAAAGTATGCAGGAAAATTTTACTTTTTAAAAAACGATAAAACCGCAAAGTCGCCACGGACGCTAAGAAATATATCTTTTTTTAAAAAAAATATTTAAGTGTTCTTCGTTTTTTTTATGTGCCCTCAGTGTTAAAAATATTAACTCCCGCTTTCGTTGCGTTCGCAGCGTCGTAGCGGTTTTTATAATTTTGCAGGGAAAATCCTTATTAGCAAAACAGCAAAGGCTCCACTGATTCAGAAAAAACATTTTCTAAAATTATTATATGATTCTTATTTATGTCTCAATTTTCCCGATTCATACGTTCAAAAATATTTTTTTGAGATTGCTGATATATTTAAATTGTATAGTAAAAATTCCAATAAATAATTATATTAAAAAAGTTATATTACGGATATTAAAAATCCGCATAACCTACACAAAGTTATTTTGATTGAACGGGTTGAAAATATTTTTTATATGATTAATTTTATTAATGTTTTCAGAGGAAATAGTTCATATTAATGATATGTCTTTCAAAAGATTTAACTCCGAATCCAGGCATGTCTCATTAAGTTTCAAAGATAAAATCTTAATTTTCATAATTTAAATGATAATATATAAATGAATAAAGCAAACCGCAACTGGCTCAGCAGTCTTAACCGTAGAATTAAATTTTACAGGCAGAGCAATAAAAAGAGACGCATAGAGACTGAATATCCATGGACTCTTTTTGAAGGAAAATCCAATAAAGCAGTCGAATTATTTAAAGGTCAGGTAAAAGGAATTATTCATAAACTCGGATTTCAGACTAAGCAGGAAATATCATCTTCCAATTGGCTCAATAATAATGCCGCGTCTTTATGGGAAGCCAGAACTCTGTTCAATGATGACCTGAGTAAACTTCTTTTCGATGAAACTCTCGTTCTCCGTTCCGTGGGACACAGGAGATTCTATTTTCCGGTCACTGATTTCAGCAATATTATTGAGATATTAGACGAAAATCCGTTTATTAATTCTGAATTACCGGATAATATTCTCGGTTTGCCATTGAAACTTTTTGATTTACGTTTACCGGAATACCCGGATGCAGAACCGATAGAAATGGTAACTTGTAAAGAAGATTTATCTTTACTGAATGATTTTCGTCAGTACTTTATAAAGCGAAATTCAATAGAGATATCACCATCTGAGGGAGATGTTGTTCTGGACTGCGGTGCCTGTATTGGGGATATATCATTGTTGTTCGCAGGGCTTGTCGGCAAGAAAGGTGAAGTTCATCTGTTTGACCCTGTACCGCTTCACGCACGCTTCTGCAGGTTTCAGGCATCACTTAATCCAGTTCTAACTGAAGTATTTAAAATCAATGAACTTGCCGTTACTGACCGCACGTATGTTAATGTTGGCAATAAAAGTGATTCTGGTACAATAGAACCCGGCGGTCTGGCAGTTGATTCATTTTCCGCAACGAGCCTCGATGATTATGCCAAAAGCAATCTGAAACGGGTTGATTTTATTAAAATGGATATTGAAGGATTTGAACAGAGAGCTATTGACGGTGCATCAAATATTATTAAAGAGTTTAAACCGCGTCTTGCAATATCCGCTTATCACAATAAAGAAGACATCTGGCAAATTCCGATAAAACTGAAGTCGCTGAACCCGGATTACGAATTATTTTTCGGACATCACAGCCCAACAATCTTCGAAAGTGTAGTATATGCCGCTCAACGCTGAAATATTAATTTAATTATAAGAACAGTTTTTAAATAGGTTTTGCCGAATCCTTTAACTTAAATTTTTTTAAAAAATATTTCCATACCGGATATTTTATTTAATGAATCAATTGATGTAAAATATGATTTCCTTAATAATCTTTTTCAGGAAACATTTTGTATGAGTAAAACAATCAAACCGCAAAGGCGCCACGGACGCTAAGAAATATATCTTTTTAGATAAAATAAATATTTATGTGTTCTTCGTTTTTTTTGTGCCCTCAGTGTTAAAAATATTAACTCCCGCTTTCGTTGCGTTCGTAGCGGTTTTGAAATGCTTGTAGGAAAAATCCTACAAGCATTTCAAAATTAAATCTTGTATATTGCGGTAACTAAGTTCTTTGATAAAAGTTTAATGTATGATAGTCTATCTCAAAAATCAGAATAATTAAATTTTCTATTGACATTTGAAAAGATTTATAATATATTGCTTTAACTAAAGTTGTAATTATTTGTAATATATGGTCAGCAAATATGAAAAATATCGGGGAGGGGCTTTTAAGAAATTATCTAACTCAGAGAACGATGTTAATTTAGTTACTTATAATTTTTTTAATTAAAATCTATAAATAAACTTTAAAAATAATTTAAAACCTATTAAAAAATTAAATAAATGGAGATTACAAAAATGGGAAAGAAATTAATTTATCTACTCATTCTTCTATTTATTGGGGGTTTTATTGTGATGCAGTCATGCAATGAATCTCCAATTGTTTCAAACGCTCCGGACAGTCCTTTAATCCTCGAAAACGGACTTGTAAAAACCGATGGTGAGTTAAGAACTTTTGTCGGGTGGGACGCGGCAGGCGGAAAACCGATTTTATGCGGTTCATCGACGTGCACTTCTCCCTGCGGAACGAACAAACTTGAAATTGTAGTCGGAGAAGACATGTGCGGCGGTTATGTTGAATTTATAAATTTAGTTGGAAATACATTGACTGTCAAGTTAACATTCGTCAGTCCATCAGTATTCCCATGGGATATAGGATATGTTAGTATGCACGTTCAGGACAATATGACAGGTTTCCCGGGTCAACCTGGAGGTCATACTACTTATCCGCCGACATTTGTTAATTCGACAAATACCGAATATACATTTTCAATAACATTACCGCCGGATGATAACAATGACGGCTGTTACTATATGGCATTACATACCGAGCAGGACCTTTATGGCGGTACAGAAGGCTTTGAATTTTATCTGCCGGACGGACTTATTGATTATACCGTGAATTATAACAGTCCTACATCCTATTTTAAAAGCACTTTCACGGATGCGGGATTCCTGACAGGGATGACACTGGAATCATACTGCATTGACCCTGACGTTTATATGAATCCGGCAGGAGGATTAGAACTACAGGGTTACATTTATTCATCATACGAGACATTACCGGGATATATAAATACGGAACTTGAAAACACTTTCAATTTAGACCTTGTTAACTGGATTATTAATAATTATGAGGCAGGTTCAACAGTTACACCAAAAAGTTATAATGTAGACTGGCATTCAGCACATTACCCATTCCCAAGTACAAACTTTGGTAGTGCAGTTAATACTCCTTTACCGGTAACCTGGGAAGATATTCAGGCGGCAATATGGGCTCTGATGGATAATGATGTGGTTTATGATTCCTGGAGATATTTACCTAACCTGACCTATCGAAATGAAGGTCAAGAAAATGCATGGGGAATTATATATGCAGCTTTAACCACTCCGGGAGCCGAAGGTTTTACTCCCGGATGCGACCAGAAGATTGCAGCAATTCTTGTTCCCGTCGACCCTCAGAACCCCGCGCAGCTTATCACTATTCAACCGATAATATCGTATCTGCAATTACCCTGCGAAACTTATGATGAAACCGGATGGGCTGACGGTTATTGCGGAGCACCCTTTGGAGTCGGTTGGGCTACTTACTTCAAATGGTGTAAAACATCATGTCCATAAAATTGCAATTATAATTTTAAAAAAGGCTGAACTTTGTTCAGCCTTTTTTATTTATAGTAAGTTGGAAAACAATTTATAATCTGATACAACAAAATAATATATTATCAATATATTTCTCACTTTTTATCTTCAATCTTATAATCTTTAATCTTAAAATCTTCGTTCTTCAATCTTAAAATCTTTATAAATCCTTGTAGGATAAATCCTACACGCTGTAAGTAATTTCCTACACGAAAATAGAAATTTTTAACTTGACATTACAAAATAACTTTATTAAAATGCATTAGTTTAGCGTTAGTTTAAAAATACATAAAAAAGTTTTAAGTTTTAATCGTCAAAAATTTAATATATGGGTTTAAATGGTTATTTAATAAAACAAATTAATACTTTAGTTTCAGCAAAAGATAATTTCAATTTTATAAAATTTAAAAAATTTTAAAAATTAAATAAATATAGGAGAACACTATAGTGGGAAAGAAATTAATTTTAGTACTGATTGCTTTATTTATCGGCGGATTTATTGTTATACAGTCCTGCAATGAATCGCCGCTTATGTCACCTGAACCTTTAGGTGAAAAGTTATATCCCGGAAATGAAATTTATGCGAATAACGGGATTTCAACACCACGATTCTTTGCGGGTATAAATGACGGAAAACCAAAAATGTGCCCGGGTTTGACAGATAAACTTGAACTCTGGGCTGCAGGAGGAACAATACATGTCGGTTATATTGAATTCTATTCCTCTCAAATCACGGGCAATATTAAGGTTAGATTTATTTTTGACGTAAATCCGTTCCCTGATAATTTTGCGGTAGAGCGGATAAGTTTTCATATCGGAGATGTTTTGACCGACATTCCAGTCGACGATGTTAATAAATATCCGGATTATGCAAATTTCGTATTAGACGAAGTTTTTTCACCGGCATTTAGTCCTACATCTTCCCAGCCGTATAAGGAGTTTGAATATACTGTACCAACAGATGAAAATCAGGACGGCTATTATATAGCGGCACATGTATGGGTGTGTAAGTATGGCGGTGTAGAAGGATTCAATTTTAATTTACCAAACGACCCTGTAAATTATCAGGTAAATTATAATAGTCCGAGTTCATATTTTAAAGTAAATTTCCTTAACGGCACAGGCGGAATTCTCGGCACCGGACCGTATGAAGGTTTTTGCGTAGATGCCGACCTTAATATATTTCCACCTGCTACTTTAACAGGTCATATATATTCTACTTATGAATATCTGCCTACTGCTTTACAAAATGCAGTCGAACATTGGGAAAATTTAGACCTTGTTAACTGGATTATAAATTATTACCCTGTAGGTTCGTCTGTCCCGCAGTACAGTTATTCAATTCCGTGGACTTCCGCAGAATGGCCTTTTGAAGGAAATTTCACTTCGCTGGGAACAAACGGAACTGTAGTATGGGAAGACTTGCAGGCTGCAATATGGGGATTGCTGGAAGAAGACCCTGTATATAATGCGTGGCGTTATTTACCTAATCTGACTAACAGGAATACGAATCAGGCTAACGCGTGGGGAATAATATATGCCGCTTTAACTACTCCCGGAGCCGAAGGCTTTTTACCGGGATGTGAACAAAAGGTTACAGCCATTCTCGTTCCTGATGAAGGAAATATTCAAATAATTACAGTACAGCCAACCATAATCCAACTTGAGATTCCTTGCCAGGGATGTTGTAATCATACCTGGGGAGACGGACAATCCGGAGCAAACTTCCCCAACTGTGCTTCCTGGGCAACATATTTCAGATGGAATTATAGCTGTCCAACCAGATAAAAAATCCATTGTTGTATTATTATATAAGAAGCCGGAGGAATCCGGCTTTTTTTGTTTTAAAATTATCAGGAGGTAATATTAACCGCAAAGGCGCCACGGACGCAAAGAAAACTTTTAATAATAACCGCAAAGACGCCACGTACGCAAAGAAAATATAAAATGATTTATTGTTTCCTTCAACACTGATATAAAAATTATTTCTCAGCACAGTTCAATTAATCAACTCATCCACCCATTCACCCATCCACTCATCCACCCATTCACCCATTTACCCATCCACCCATCCACCCATCCACCCATTCACCCATCCACTCATCCACCCATCCACCCATCCACCCATACACCCATACACCCATACACCCATTCACCCATTTACCCATCCACCCATCCACCCGTTCACGAATGGTCTATTGCAACTTTCTTGAAATTATATGAATCGTATTTGATGAAAATTTCTTCGCCGGGCTGATATTTGTCAACCGAAGAGACGGAAATGACTCCCTGAACAACTACCGAAAAGGCAGGTTTGTCGTCGGGAAGCACTTCGAGTTCGAGTTCCGCCAGAGGATTTTCTCCGTTTACATTCACTCCGAGGAAAGTGTATTTCTTCACGATTGCTCTCGCAGATATTCCGTTTGAAAGTATTTTCTTGTTCTTTTCGTCTAAATCTTTCAGTCGTCGCTGTACTTCATCTCTGCTTACCCCTGCCCACGGACCGGCGGGAACAGTATTAACGTCTTCTCCTGACTTGCTTTCACCGAATGTATCAAGTATAATTTTTTCCCGGTCTTTCGGGTCAACAAGCACATTCAGCAGCACACCCGGTTTAAACAAATGCACTTCGAGACGGGAAATAACCTGCTTAAAAACCGTTGTATAAGGAGTACCGTATTCGGGAGTTACTTCAACGGTAAGTTTAACCTGTGGATTATCGTTTACGGTTGTCCCCGTGTCCTGAATCTTAATTATTTTTGCAGTTGCTTTCTTACCTGTTTTTTTCAGTCTGCTTTGCAATAACGCAGGTTTTACTATCATCGGATATATAAATACAAAAAATACAACAAGAAATATTCCGATAATTAATAAAATTTCAAGCGGCTCGATACCGCCTAAATCCATAACTACGAGAAGGACTACGATTGAAAGAACAAAAGATGCTACGCTGATAATTGCTGCTGTTTTCATTGGTTTGTTTTTTTCTTAAATTAATGGTTTGAATTTGCTAATTCAATAATGAAATGTTTTTTCATCTCTCTCCCCTCTGACAATAAATCGTGAAAAAATCCGTGTATATAAAATTCCTCCTCCTGCCACTCCAAAGAGGAATATAAACGGATTGTGCATATTCACACAGATATTTTTTTAAAATATTTATCTCGAAATTATCATCTTTCTCACCTGACTGAAATACTTTCCGTCTTCAGTAATCATTCGATAAAAGTAAACACCGCCCGGCAAATCACCCGCATCGAATCTAATCGAATAAATACCTGCCTCAAGATATTGATTCAGCAGAGTGAAAATCTCACGTCCGTTAATATCATATAAAATAATTCTTAAACCCCCTGACATTGAACATCGTAAAATGAACACTGAAGATTGATTGAACGGGTTCGGATAATTCTGTCCGAGTTCGAATTCCGACGGAACTTCCAATGATATTTTTTTCACGGAAATCACCTGTGACAGCGGTCTCCTCATTGCGCCACCCAGACCTGCTCCCGCAAATAAATAATTTATGTCTTTAAAAATTGTGTTTATATACAGAACATATAATTCTTCATTAATGGCTGTCCAGTTTTGACCCGAGTTACTGCTTTTATAAATTCCCGCACCGTGAGTTCCCGCAAAAATGTAACTGCCCGATATCTCCAGTGCCCTTATATCGTTATTTGAAAAATTTGTTTGAATCTGATTCCACATATTCCCGTCGTCCGAAGTAAAAAACAAACCGTTCTGAGTACCTGTATAAACACTATTCCCGTAAACTTTTATAACTCTTATATTAAGATTCCCGAGTCCGTTATTAACCTGAAACCAGAAATTCCCGTTATTTGTTGATTTATAAATTCCCGTTCCTGCCGTTCCTATAAATACATTATTATTTAAAACTCCTGATGATGTATATATAGCCGAATTAATACCGCTGCTGCTTTCAGACCAGACATTCCCGCCGTTTGAAGTTCTGTATATAATGCCGTTATCCATACAGGCATAAATGAAATTATCCTTAACTGCCAGAACATTAACTCCGAAATAACTTAAATTCCCGTTAATGCTCTGAAAATAATTTCCGCTGTCGCTTTTGAACACTCCTCCGCCCAGTGCACTTAAATAAGTTACGTTATTTTGCGTGATAATTCCCGTAATTGAAGTGCTTGATATATTTGCGTTAAAAGGAAACCATTCATCTCCGCTGTTCGGACTCCTGTACAAACCGTTCTGCGCCGTGCCCGCGAAAAGAAAATTTAAATTCCTGCTGAAAAAATTTACCTGCCTGCCGTTGAGAAATCCCGATTGCGTCCATTGAGGATATGTTATGTTTAATGTAAATAAAGATATTAATATGGTGAATATTATTTTCATATCAAAATTTATTTAAAATTTAATATAATTTCTATATTGATATTTCGGTATGATAAAACCGTTTTGTTTGGGCGAACCTTCGTGTTCGACCTGTGAAGGGCAGACACGCAGGTCTGCACCTGCGGATTTTTCATCGGTGTGATATGCACGCAGGTCTGCACCCGCGGATTCTCTTTTCGGATTTCCGGTACCCGTATTGATTAATATGCAATGAAAATAATTCGGCATTATAATATGAATATTACATTTCATATCCGGAAATTTATTTTCCGGTTCTACATACCATTTGTTTATCATATACCCTGCATCATTTAATAATATTTCGAAATTGAAAATTTCCCCGAATAAACATTCTTTTTTTTGACGGCATATTGTTATAAAATACATACCTGCCTGAGAATAATCATATCCTTTTAACCCGATTGATTTTCTTCTGTGAATACCGGGATTAAATTTCATACCGTAAAATATAAATAAAAATTAATACAATCATTTTATAAGTTAAACACATTTCGGATTATTCCGGTAATCCGTTTTCCT
>JAFGII010000005.1 GCA_016929695.1 Ignavibacteria bacterium | reverse complement strand
TTATTTGATTAATATTTTTTTACAAATTTAATCAATAGCCCTCTTTTTTTATCTACATTTCGTTTTCCGTTTTTGGACAGAGATGATTTCAGGTATGCTTTATTCTTTATAATATTAGTATACTTCGTTTGAACCTGCTGATTTTCTCATAATAATACTAAGTTTTAACATAAGGTAAATACTGAAGTGTAAAGCAATTGTTCCTGAGGATAATAAATCAGAGATGTTGCTTGGTAAATTGATTCTTTAGTACTATTATGAGACAACATTTTAATTTTCTATTTCTCTTGACAATTATAGTAAATGATTTTTATTTTTGAATAGAGTAAGATTATTAATACTGAAATATTAACGGTATTAAATAATTAATTATATGAGTTTTTTGACTTTCACGGAAATAAATTTCTGTAGGCAGATAACAGAAATAAGGTTAAACAAGTTTTTTCTCATAACCCTCCCTTTTCTCATCCGGCAGATTTCTTCTGCCGGGTGAGTTTTTTCTCGAGGAGGAAAGTGTTTTTCTCATAACCCTCCCTTTTCTCATCCGGCAGGTTCACCCTGCCGGGTGAGTTTATATGTGAGAAGAAAAGTGTCTTTTTCATAACACTCCCTTTTGCATCCGGCAGATTAATTCTAACGGATGTTTTTTTATGCACTGCTTTAATAAATTAAAATCTGTTGTTTCTTCGGTTAATATGAATAAAAGAAGAATTACTCACAAACATTACGGAAATTAATAACTGCAGTTAATAAGTGTAATGCTTTTTCCCCCTGAGATTCTGACGTTCAGATTTACCCGTAGTCTGATAAATACATATCTTTAAAAAAGTTTAATAATGCGTAACGAATTTTTCTATTAAAGGAATAATGTCAATCAGATTTTTTTAATAAAGCATCTCCTGCGTTTGTGCTGCCTCGAATTAAAATGCTTCCAGTGTGCCTGAACGAGAGTATTTGTCTCGAGTTCTATATTACTCTCGGCAGATATAATTTTATTTTGTACACAGGATCTTGTCAGTTCGGTTATCATCAGTGCATCTGCTCCTTTACCCTGCAAGTCCCTTCTGATGGCACCCAGATACAAATCCACGTATTTATTTTTTTTGCTTAAAGCTCTTTTCAAGTAAATAAATCCAAACGGAAAAAGTCTGCCTTTAGATTTTTGCAGCGCCTTTGTAAGCGACGGCATCCCGATAACTATACCCGCAACTTTATTATTTGAATCCAGAAGTAATTTGGAATAATCCGGCAGCATATAACTTATATACTGTTTGATATAAATATCTATTTGTTTATCCGATAAAGGAACAAATCCGAATAAATTTTTGTATGCATCGTTAAACATCAGAAACACTTCCCTTCCGAAAGGTAAAAAATCTTTTCCTTTTTTGGCATCAAATAATCTGATATTCAGTCTCTTTTTAATGACCTCCGCAAGTTTTTCCACTTTTTCCGGTATTTTGTCCGGCACGGTAATTTCATATTCCACCCAGTCCGCTTCTTTTTCAAATCCCATTCTTTCAAGATGTTTCGGGTAATACGGATAATTGTAAATAGTTGCAAGTGTCCCTGTCTCGTTAAATCCGTCTATGAGCATTCCTTCGTAATCAAAGTCTGTAAATCCGAGTGGACCGTGAATGTAATCCATATTATTTTCTTTAGCCCAGTTTATTACCGCATTAAAAAGTGAATCTACTGCTTCCGCATCATCAATAAAGTCAACCCATCCGAACCGAACTGCATTTTTATTCCAGAGTTTAATATATTTATTGTTAATAATACCCGCTATTCTGCCGACGATTTTGTCTTCCTTATAAGCAAGCCATAATTTCGAGTCGCAATATTCAAACGCAGGATTTTTTTCCTGTGATAATGTTCTCATTTCATCAAATATTAAAGGCGGAACAAATTGCGGACAATCCTTATAAAGCGTATATTTAAATTTAACGAATTTTTTTAAATCGCTTTTAGAGTGAACTTCTTTTAAGATTATGTTCAAAAATTTATTTGCTTTATTTATCTTAAAATAACTAAATAATGATTATAATAAAACGAAGATTTTACGGATAGTAATTTAGATAATAATTGAAATACTGTGTAAATAATTATTTAAAAATTTTCCCGGCATTCATATATAAGGTTGTATTTATGAGCAAGAAAACCAAAATATCCTTCCTGCATATTTTCTTGTAAATTCAATTTCAGGAAAAATAATTTCCATTATGATGAATCTATACAAGGACTTTTTTCAGTTTAAAATAAACTTTCTGAATAAAAATCTAATCCGCTTTAACCCAAATTTTTCCTGTACCTCCGCAATGGTAACATTTCACTTTATTTAAAACTGTATTAATATTACCGTTTCTCCGCGACCTGCTTAAACTAAAATCATGCCCGAGTCTTGAATCTGCATTTCCTAATTTGTATGTTACGCTGATAAGCCATCCCCATCCCTGGCATTCAGGACAATTAATTTCTTTAGTGCAATATTTAATTACACCGTCGTCACGGCAGGTCATTTTTGTCTTATCCTGTGCATTGCCGGCTAATACGGGAATCAGAATGAATAATGCTGTTAAAATTAACTTTTTCATTTTTGTTCTCCTTTCTTATTAAATTTTGCTTAATTTAATTACGATAATTCTTATATCGGGTTTCATATGATATATATGCTTAGATAAATTTAACATATAAATAATGCATTTCAAACCGTTAATCTGTGAAAGGTTATATTTCATCTGTGAACGGGGATTTACCTGAAATCAGAATATAAAAAAAATTTCTCTTAAAATATTGAATTCACCGGCTGCCTCTTGCACCTCCCCCATCTTCAGAATGATATTATAAAATAGTAACTTAAATGGAATTCGGATTTATTCAAACTTTTTAAAAAAAATCGGCAAGAATGAAAGTCTGAATAAGTCAGCGGTTCCGTAAACTGTACAAAATATTTTTACAACACTCAAATCAAGGATTTAACTTTAAAATCATATGTTGATTTTTATTTATTTTAAACATATATTATACTAACTTTTTTTAAAAAATGAATCGCGGGTGAAATAAATGCAAAATGTGAAATTGATATGAAAAAATCTTATTTCCATAGCAGATATTTTTTATTCATCGTAAAAAGAATAGTCTAAATATAAATAAAACTATGACCGGTAATAACAGTACAGGGTCAGCGGATATTTTAAGAGATTTAATTGAAAACACGGATGACATTATCTGGTCAGTTGACACAAATTATTGTCTTATATACGGAAATAAATCTTTTCACAAATATACAGAAAGTATTTTAAACCGAAGGCTGAAACCCGGCGATACAGTGTTCCGGAAAGATTTACCCCCTGAAATTATTGACGAAATAAAAATTCTCTATGACCGTGCATTAATTAAAGGCGAAAAATTTAGCACCGGATTAATAACGGGCTTGTCGCAAAATAATCTGTCTATAGACTGTCTTTTTATACCCTTACATTCACCTTCAGGAAAAATTATAGGGGCAATAATGACAGGGCGGGATATAGCAAAATATAAAAAAAACGAAGAAATACTGAAGCAAAGCGAATATCTTTTAAATGAAACGCAGTTATTATCTTCGATAGGCGGCTGGAACTGGGACATAAAAAACGATAAAATGTACTGGACAAAAGAATTGTTCCGGCTGCACGATTTGGATTTTAACACGGAAATTAACACATCCACGGGTTTAATTACAAATTATATTGATTGTTATCCTGAAAATGACAGAACGAAAGTTCGGGAAACATTCCGGAAATGCTGCCGGGAAGGAGAACCTTATGATTTTGAAACTCAGTTTACAACTCTGAAAGGGAGAAAAATATGGATACGTTCCTTTGCCAGGCCTATCATTGTCAAGGGAGAAGTAGTTAAAGCCACAGGATATGTAATGGACATCACGAAACAAAAGCGTGCAGAAATTGCCCTGCGCACAAGTGAAAGGAAATTCAGAAATCTGGTAGAGCAGGCAGGTGAAATGATGTTTCTCCACAATTCAGAGGGTTTTATACTTGATGTAAATCAGGCAGCCGTAAATCAAACAGGATACAGCAGAGATGAACTTCTGAATTTGTCGGTTTATGATATTGACCCTGATGCTGGTATCCGGCATGATAAAATAAATTTTTGGGAACTGCTTAAAGATACCGATAAAAAAACTTTTGAGACACGTCATAAAAGAAAAGACGGTTCAATTTATCCCGCGGAAATTACAATAGGGAAAATACAGTTTGACGATGATTTTTATATACTTGCACTTGCAAGGGACATATCGGAGCGTAAAAAAACCGAAGAAGAAATCCTGAAAAGCCGTGAAAACCTTATCAGAATGAATGCGGAAAAGGATAAATTTTTCAGTATAATGGCACACGACCTCAGAACGCCTTTTACCGCATTTCTGGGATATACCGAATTAATTGCCGAGGAATTGCACACAATGACTCTCGAAGAAATACAGAACATGATTAATATTATCAGAAAATCTGCTTCCAACCTGTACAGCCTTCTTGATAATCTGCTTCAGTGGTCAAAGTTGCAGAGAGGCGTAACTACTCTCAAACCGGAAAGATTTAATCTTTTGTCAACTATCCGTAAAAGTATTGACTCTTCGGCAGAATCGGCTAATAATAAAAAAATTGAAATTATATATTCAGTTCCTGAGAGAACAGAAATTTACGCCGACATACATATGTTCGAATCAATAATGCGAAATCTTGTATCGAATGCGGTTAAATTCACAAACCGCGGAGGACAAATTCTTATTTCGGCACGATTAAAAGACGGGAAAAAAGCAGAAATATCCGTTAAAGATACGGGTATCGGAATCAACAAGAATATATTAGAGAAAATGTTTCATCTCGACGGAAATATAAGCCGCAAAGGAACGGAAGGCGAATTAAGCACCGGTCTTGGTTTAATCTTATGCAAGGAATTCATTGAAAAACACGGCGAAAAAATCAGCATCGAAAGCGAGGAAGGAAAAGGTAGCACTTTCTCTTTTACAATGCCTGTTTTCTGATAATTATTAAATGTAATGTTTATCCTTTTTCGATATTACCCCTCTGATTTATCGTAAAGTATTCATGATTAATTTTTTTTCATAAGATATTCCGGTATAGTATGATATTGGAAAAATAAAATGAACTATTTAATAAACCTGAAGTGTTATTAAAATAAAAAAAATTATGCAAACAATAATAGGTTCTACAGGAGAAATCGGAAAGCGGCTTGCAAAATTACTCCACAATGATAATGAAAAAATCAGACTCGTCAGCAGAAATCCTTTCAAAATAAATGACAGCGACGAATTATACAAAGCAAATGTATTAAACAGACAGGAAATATCGGAAGCAATCAAAGGTTCCGATACCGCATATCTTCTTGTCGGAATTCAATACAAAGCGTCTGTCTGGGAAAAAGAATGGCTTCAGATAATAAACAATGTAATCACCGCCTGCAAAACTCATAATACAAAATTGGTATTTCTCGATAATGTATATATGTACGGGAAAGTAGATGAACGGATGAATGAAGAAACTCCGTATAAACCCTTAAGCAGGAAAGGCAAAGTAAGAGCGGAAGTCGCCGACATACTAATGAAGGAGGTTGGCAAGGGAAATATTAAAGCAATAATTGCAAGGTCAGCAGATTTTTACGGACCTCGTTCACTTAATACGTTTATCCACCCTATGGTATTTACAAAACTGAAAAACGGAAAAAAAGCAAACTGGATTGGAAATGCAAAAGTAAAACATTCATTCACATATACGCCCGATATTGCAAAAGCACTTTCGGTGCTGGGAAATTCTGAAGAAGCCTGCAATCAGATCTGGCATTTACCTACTGACGGAAATGCTTTAACAGGAGAAGAAATCATTAAGATAACTGCAGAATATTTCAATACCGTGCCGAAATATTCCGTAATTTCAAAAACTATGATGAGAATCGCAGGGTTATTCAGTTCGGTTGCCCGTGAATCTGTGGAAATGATGTATCAGTGTGAACACGATTATCTTTTTGACAGCACAAAATTCGAAAATAAATTTTTTAAACCTACATTATATAGAGAAGGACTTAAAGATATTGCCGGTTATTTGAAATAAAAAAACTGTTTTATTTCATATCAGTTTAAAAATAATCGGCACCGTCTTAATTTCTTTCGGACAAAATCATACCGATTACTTTTTGAATATTTACAAATCCGGGATGTGGTTCACCTTTATTGAACATTAGTTATCCCACACGAATTTCCACTGTCCGTTAACCTGTTTTTTCCAGACAGTATGAAAAATGCCTTCCTCCTCTGTAATATTTCCCGCAGAATCGTTCGTCGTAAATAAATATTTTCCGTAAGTATAACCTATGTCTCCCGACGAACTTGCATCAACAAAATCCGGAGACCAGACTAAAGTAGCATTGTCGTATCCTGGTGCAAGGTAATGTTTTCTTATGTTATCTTTTCCGGTAATCAGTTTATCTTTTAATAATATTCTTGCACTGTCATCGGCATAACTGTAAAATGCTTTTGCAATCCCGTCTTTTCGGCAGAGTTCAGCAAAATCTTTTTCTGCTTCGAGTATTTCCTGCTTTGCATCTTCAATAACGGCTTCCTGCCTGTCCTCGGAACAGGAAATATTAATAAGACAAAAAATTGCCGATAATGAAATAATAAAAAAGATTTTCATAATTACTATATTTAATAAATATTTTTTAAAATCTTAACTTTCTTCTTCCGTAATCAGTCGGTAATAATCGGCAATTTGCAAAGCCCTCGTCCTTATCACTTCGAGTTTAGCATAATATTTCATCGGAATATACATCGTTCCCTCAAGTCTTGAATAAATCATTTCAATATTAGCCATCTCCTTCTCTTTATACTTAATCCATTCAATTTCCGCGGATTTCAGTATCTTTGCCGATTCTTCATCAAGCACGCCCGTCAGTAATTTATAAAATCTGTTTAATTCATCATCCCACCTTTGTATTGCAGACTCGATGCAATTCACCATACTGAAAGTTGACGGGTTTCTGTCAATACAGGAATCAAGATATGCATCAATCGGATGCTTTATCTCCTGAGAATAAATAAATGATGATGAAAGTACAGAAACGGCACATAAAATAAAAATTATTATTCTCATTTTATTTTATTTTAGTTTTAAGGAATATATAGATTACATAACTGAATTTCAGTTCATAATTTTGAATATTTTCCGGTAAACCATTTTATAATAAAAAAGAGATAGAATACAAAAATTACCGTAATCATAAAATACCTCCGGTTATTTTGTTTTTTTCATTCGGATATTATGCTTTTATTTCCCTGTTTATGCACAGCCCTGTATAGATTATTTTTAACTATACTGCAAATTCTATGTTGATTTTTCCGGGTCCGATAATGAAACAGATTTGTTTTCTGATTGTTCTTACATTTTTATTCACGGGTTTTATTTATTCACAGACTGATATCGGTCCGGACACAAAATTAAACTTTACGGGCGGCCGGAGTACAACTCCTGCCGGGAGAAATGCCGTTAAACCTCCTGAACAACCTTCTCCGGTTACTCGGAATTTAATTAATCAATATCTTGAGGCAAAAAGAACTGATGATGAGGATTCCAAAATCAAATTGTAACAGGAAATGGACAAATATCTGAATGCTGTTCCCGTTGTTCCCGAAAATAACATCCAACTTCCTAATTCCGGATTTACAACACCTGAACCGGACCGGGTAATTAGTGATATTCCTGTACATTCCGGAGCGTTTTTTTCAGCAACCAACAACCAATAGCCAAATCCCCGGGAACAAAATCTTTTATGCATTGTTAAAAAATCGTGAAACAATTATTTTTTTTAAAAAACTTAAGATAAAACATGAAAAAACTATTAATGCTCTTCTTGTTACTCACCCTTTCAGTGGGTATAGCTTTTGCTCAGTCACCTATTAAAATAGGTGCAAATGTCGGCGGTGCTTTCCCGGCAGGAACCTTTGCTGATGTATATAAAGGCGGAGTATCGGCGGAATTAGTAATCTTATATACACTTCCCGTAGAAGGTTTAGATCTTTCATTAACCGCAGGATACAGCGGTTTACAATATAAATACGAATATTTCACGGATGAAGTAAATACAAAACTAAATGTCGGTGTACGGAACCCGGACCCGGAATGGACAGCATCCTCAATTCCGATTATGCTTGGTTTAAGATATACAATTCCTGCCGGAGGATTTAACCCTTACCTTACCGGAGAACTTGGAGTACAAATGATGAGTTTCAGTGACAGAATAGCTCCTACAAGAATTATAGGAAACAGTTCTGACCCTACAACTCTCGATATAGATAATGCAATTGAATCAAAATCTGAAACAGGATTTGGATTTTCAGTCGGAGCCGGAGCTGAAATTCCGGTTGCAAAGAAAATTTCAATTGATTTGGGATTTAAATACGGATATGGCGGTATCGTTTATTCAAATGCCTATGAAGTATTTAGAAACAACAATTCTCAATACACTGCAGAAGAACTGAAAAACACAGGTCTTCTCTCAGCAAGACTCGGAGTGATAATCGGATTCTAAGAAATATTTTTTATATAATAAAAGAAGGCGGGTTTCGACCTGCCTTTTTTTTGTTATCATAAATTTATCAATCGGAATTGGCAAAATTACGAATAAACCGCAAAGTCCGCCGGGAATTGACCCCGTAAAATATTTTATTATGTTTTTTCTGTGTCCTTATTATTGTTTGGCATCAGTATTATAATCCGCAATAATCAATAAATAAATTATTTTTTTCCGGGAACTTTAATAATTTTGAAACTATTATAGGTGATAACAGTTTTTGAAAATTTAAATAGTAAAGAAATGGAAAAAAGAATTTTAACAATTATTACGGCATTCGTCTTATCTCTTTTTGTTTATTCTGAATCACATTCGTTAACAAAAATTATAAACGTATCCGATTTCTCTTTCACTCCCCAGAATGAATCCGCCAATATCGGTGACACGATTAAATGGGTATGGGTAAGCGGATTCCACACAACCACATCAACTACTATACCCGCAGGTGCCGGTTCCTGGGACGCACTAATAACTCCTTCCAGTCTTATGTTCATTTACGTGCCGCAGGTATCCGGAACATATAATTATGTCTGCACACCGCACGCAGCAATGGGAATGACAGGAACATTAGTTATATCATCTGCAACCGGAATTGAAGAACTGACAGGTACGGCTGAAACATTTTCACTAAATCAAAATTATCCGAATCCTTTCAATCCCGCTACGCAAATCAGATTCAGCATACCGGCAGCAGGTCGGGTTGATTTATCTGTTTATGATTTGAGCGGACGTAAAGTTGCGGAACTAGTAAACAGTGTAAAAACAAGAGGTGAATATGTAGTTGATTTCAATGCATCGGGATTATCAAGCGGAGTATATTTTTACAGACTCTCCGCAGGCAATTTCTCTGAAGTAAAGAAAATGACGCTGCTTAAATAATTTTATTATTTAATCATTGATTTCTTTAACTATGTGTAATAAAGGATGAATAATAAACCATCATTACGCATTCGGAACACGGATAATACTGATTAGATCGGTTTAGCGGATTTACTCGAAAAAAAACTTTGGCTTCTGAATAAGCACGCTGTGCAACCATAAAATAATTGTAATAGTTTTTAATGAAGGTTTCATAGTTCCGGATGAAAAATATAATTTACATTCGTAGGAGTCGAACCGTTATAGAAATATTTTATGGATAATCATTCTCCGATATTCCGTTATTCCGGGAATTCTGTGTTCAGGTTTTAAAATAATATGTAATCAGAATTTATTAATGTTCGTGATTATGCTCGTGTTCTTCATCATAAGCCTTGGCGACGACATAAATATACATAAGCATTTTGGAATTTACATTATGAATATTATGCTTTGAATACGGCGGTATATAAATCACCTGCCCTTCTCTTATGGGAATTTTTTCGCCTTTATGATTTTCCGCAAGTCCTTCACCGACAAGGACAATTACAAATTCTTCGTAATTATCTGTCGAGTGCTCGCCTACCTTTTCACCTTTACGAAGAATAATCCTCCCCGAGCGCATACTTACAGATTCCCCTTTCCCGAGAAGTCTCTGGTACTGTGATGTATCAATTTTTACGTCAACTATTTTCACTTTAAGCGAATCGTATTTTTCCGTACAGTCTGCATCCGCGGAAACATAACCTGCATAACAAAGAATAACTGCCGCATAAACAATAAACGGAATGATTTTTTTCATAATGAAATTTAAATTTTTGTATTTGCCAAATATAGCATACATAAAGATAGAGATATTAAGTAAAATCATAAATGATATTCGCTTCATTAAAACGCTTAATGCAAATACAGTTAAATTTATACTATAATACCTAACCCGGACAAGCCTGAACCAAACATTACTATTTCACGCAAAGACCGCAAAGAAATATATTATTTAAAATATTTTAGTGTTTTTTGTGTATTTTTTTGTGCCTTTGGTGTTAAAAATGAGTAATGCATATTTTTCTTTGCCGGTTTACACGGAATTAGAAAACTAATAGAATAAGTTAATCCGAATTCTGACCGTTTTACGTATTATTCACGGCTGTTCCCAAAGTAATAAAAAAGAAATATTAATTGCATTGTTAAGGATTATTCTAATATATAATTTTGAAAAAAATAATTCCAAATGAAGAAACTCACATTAATTCTGATATTATTCATACTGTCTGCGGCAGTTTCATTTGCACAGACACCCCTGAGAATCGGAGCTAATGTCGGAGGAGCATTTCCGTCTGGAACATTTTCGGATTTATATAAAAGCGGAATTTCCGTCGAACTGACAGCTCTTTACAGTCCTCCCGTGAAAAATCTGGAGTTAACATTTACAGCCGGATATAACAGATTTAAATACAATAACGAATATACAATAAACGAACTCAGAAAAAGAGTGGATGCAATGGTTGTTAATTTTAATCCCGATTGGAATGTCTCCGTAATACCGGTTATGCTGGGAGCAAGATACAAATTCCCGACGTCCGATTTCACTCCTTACTTCAGCGGAGAAATCGGATTGCAGTTTATGAATTTCAATAAAAGGTTTAACGGAACAACAATCGCGGACACGAGTTCAAATCAGACCTTATTGTATATAAACGGCGGGAGCAGCACAGAAGACGAAACCGGATTTTCGGCATCATTAGGAGCAGGAATGGAATTCCCCGCTGCCGAAAATGTTATGATTGACATCGGATTTAAATACAACTTCGGCACTGCAGTATTTTCAAAATCTTATGATATTATCAGAGAAATAGATAATTCGGTGTACAAACTGGAAGAATTAAAAAACATATCGTTTATTTCAGGCAGAATTGGAGTCATTATCTCCTTCTGAAAATTATTCCCGATTCTTTTTTTTTAATCCGGGAATTATTCCGTGCTGTTCTTATTCCGAATAATGGTTTAAATATTTTGTATAATTCTTTTTTAACCGGCGTTAAGTTTTTTTTCCCTTTTATCTGACCTGTCTCCGAAAGGCTGAAGTTTTTCGATGTACAAAGACTCGAATTGTTTGATGTCCTTCTCCGTAACGGAAGTTTCAGGATTTTCCTTCATTACATCGGCGGTTTCAGAAATATAACTATCCCCGTCCGGTTCATCGCATTTTTTCTTCAGAACAATTGAGATATGAATTCCCGAACTAAAATGAAATCTCTGTGAATTACGGACGGCCAACGGGATTCATCGAACTTCCGATATTTATTTACCTGTTATACGGATTTCTTATCCTGAATATGCTTTTAGGAAAAACCTTTTTCTTATATTCCTTTCTTTTTTCTTTCTCTGTTTTGATAAATTTTCGTTAAAACAAATTAAAATTTTAATTCGATAAAATAATTATTTTAAATTAATAATTAACTTAAATCATAAATCCGCTCTGATCTGTTCGCCGCAAGGAGTCATTTTCCCTGTGAATCCCGCTGAATTTAAATTAAACTAAATTTACATTATATTTGTCTTACTAAAAAATATTTATGAACCATAAACATATTATCATTATTCTCTTTTTTTTCATTATTTCTAACGGAAATTCAAAAACAATCTATGGGAATTTTTACGATGCGGTCAGGGACAGGAATGTTCCTTACAAAGTATATTACCCTGACAGTTTAACCGGCGAATATCCTGTACTAATTTTTTCACACGGACTCGGAGGCTCAGTCGAAGCAGCGGGATATTTAGGCGGGCATTTATCACAAAACGGATTTATTTGTTTCCACATTCAGCACGAAGGCTCTGATGAATCGGTGTGGTCAGGTGCAAAAACGAGAAAACAAATTATCCGGTTACTAAAAAAGTCAATAAGGGATTATAAAAATGCGTTAGACAGATTTGAGGACATTTTTTTTGTGGCGGATGAAATCATTAAACTTAACAGGATTTCTGAAATATTCAAAGGTCGTCTTGATACAGTTAATATCGGGATGCTCGGTCATTCATATGGTGCACGCTCGGTGTTAATTGCTTCCGGTGAAAGAGTTGCAAAAGGTAAATTCAGTTTCAAAGAATCAAGAATAAAAGCGGGAGTTGCATTATCTCCAAACCTCCCGGATAATCCTCCCGATGATTTGAGCATTATATACAGAGATATTGACATACCCGTATTTCATATTACAGGCACCGAAGACGGTGACCCGCTGAACAGGAGAAAAGATTTCTCTCCCGAAGACAGGACAATTCCCTAAAAAAACATTACAACTTCTCCTCAGTATTTACTTGTACTGTATGAAGCAAATCATATGACATTCAACGGAAGCACAAGATTCACGGGAGGTGACCCTTATTTCAAAGAACACCTTGAATCCGTTAAAAAAGGAATTACGGCATTTTTAAATTATTATCTTAAGCAAAGCGAAACAGACGGCAAATATTTGAAAAACGAATATAAGAACTCATTAGACACAAAGGACAGATTTGAATGGAAAGAAAAAAAATAATTTGTATTCCCCTATTTTCGGAAAAATTCAAATAAATGTTTTTTAATATTCCGCGTGATTCTTCGCCGTAGCGAATTCAGCCTTCAATTTTTACAATAAACAATGTTAATTAATTATTAAAGCATAAATCCAAGACCGAAAGAAACATTCACACCGCTGTAATTCTTCCTTGTCCCTACAGTCCTTTTAAAATCCGGCATATACATATAATCAACCGATAAACCGAGTTTTATCAGTTTGCTGACCAGTGCATCCGCGCCGATTCCGCTTTTCATGGAAAAAACCGATTCGGTGTATACCTCAGTAGTAACGTTTAATAATGTAACCTTCTCTTCGGTACCCGAACCTGTAACACCTCCGACCAGAAACGAAACGAACGGTCTGATATTATCGGATATTGATAATGCCTCGGGAGAATATTTTGCGCCAAGATAATAAGGAGCAATTACTGCCGTTTTCTGTTCAACATTGAAAATCGTAACGTTGCTGTTAACTGATGAGGCAAGATAACCGGCATTCGCCTCAATTGCCAGTTCATTTGTGAACCAGTAATTATATGACAGCGATGCCTGAAAATTCATATCCGTACTCACGTTATTAATATCAACCGTCACATTTGTGGTCTGATTGCTTAATCCCAGATTCAAACCGATTACATGATTACCTTTGAGATTAATTTTTTCGGTTTTTACATTATTATTCTGCGCAAATACAATTACCGGAATCAAAACAAAAATAACAAGGAGTGAAATAATTTTTTTCATATCATAATATTTTGTTAATATATATACGTATTAAATAATAATCCGGTTTCATTATTTATTTAATTATAATCCGGATATTTTTCTTATCCTTTTCATCGAACCGAATCTGCCTTCTTAAAACATATATTAACATATAAAATACAGTTTTAATATAAATAAAATTACTTATATTTCATAAAATCAGAAATTAAACACACAACAATTATGAAAAAACTAATCCTGGTCACACTAATCTTATTTTTATTTTCAACTCAGGCATTTCCTATACCGGTAGATACTACATTCACGGCAATACTGAACGAGGACGAAAATCCCGTCAGCATATCTGCCGTTCTTAAAGAATTTACCCAGACGTTATACGACAACGGTAAACCCTTCGAAATACCGAACAAGATATTCACGCTGACGGTTAACGGAAAATCCGTATCCGATACCCTTCCCTATGATGAGATATATGGTATTGAAATTATTGACATAAACAGGAACGACAAATCAAAAGAAATAATGATATATTCAGGCGGCTCCCCGGATTATATTTACTGGATATACAAATATACAGGTGACCTTATACTTCTCGCCAAAACGGATTTTTACCTGAGTTTTACAACTGAAGGAATGGGAAAAATTTCAGGACAGATATGGGCAGGATTCTGCTCCCTTTATGATACTTTTATTCTTTCTGATGACGGAAATAGACTTGAACTTCAGCCTGTGGATTATTACCCTATAAAATACACATACGATGAAGACGGCATTCCGAAGGATTACATTGTAACCGCCGTCAAGTCATTTAAAATTTACTCCGAAAGAAATCCTGACTGCACAATAGAAATAAAGAAAGTGAAAGATGATTACAAATACACAGTTAAGGGTTACGATGAAAATTCAGTTGCTGCTGAAATAGAAAAAGGAGAAAAAGTTACGCTCACGGGGTACGACCCGAAATTCGTCAAAGTAAATAACCCTGAAACAGGCAATGAGGACCCCTGGGTTTGGATTCAGATGAAAACCGGAAGCGGAAAAATAGGATGGATTCTTATGCACTCCTACGACCAGTTTTACTGGAATGAATTCGTTGACGGAGTATTTTTTGCTGGATAAACGGGATTATAAGATTGAAGATTTAAGATTGAAGATTTAAGATCCAAGATTATGATTATCAGTCAAAAGGCAGAAAGTTTTTCTGCCTTTCGTTTTTAATTTATAATCAAGTCAATCCTGAACCAAACATTTCGTATTTCTCACAGACCGCAAAGATATGTTATTTAAAATATTTTCGTTTATTTTTTTTGTTTCTTTAGTGTTAAAAATATGTAATGCATATTGATTAATTTTCTTGCCATTTTGCAGATTTTGAAAACTATTTGTTCTTTGTTATTTACTATTTGTTATTTGCTTTTTTTTATCACTCTTTGTTATTTACTCTTTGTTGTTTTTATTTGTTCTATGTTATTTACTCTTTGTTATTTACTATTTGTTATTTACTTTGCGTCCGTGGCGCCTTTGCGGTTAATTCATAATTCATAACCCGTTCAAGCCGGAAATCTCGCTGGTTACTACGCTCCAGCGTAGCAACCAATATTCTTTGCCATTTTACGCACAATTTGAAAACTAATAGAATAACCCGTTCAAGCCTGAACCAAGCATTCGCTGGTTACTACGCTCCGAGACTGTGTGAAAACCAAATTTTGAAATTGGGGTTTTTCAATATTTCCTTGAAAATTGTTTTTTCTTATAGATAATTTACTATTAT
>JAFGII010000047.1 GCA_016929695.1 Ignavibacteria bacterium | reverse complement strand
TTATATTTTTCCTACTGTGTTTTAACTTTTATGTGAATTCATTATTAGTTATTTTAAAACTTTTTAAATTTAGAATGAAGATATTAAAGAAACCCGCAGGTACGTTAGACATACTTCCCGTAGATGCGATAAAAAGAAAATTTCTTGAAGACAGGATAAGAAAGATATTTGACTTATACAATTATGCCGAAGTACGAACTCCGTCTTTTGAAAAGACTGAACTCTTCAGGAGGGGTATCGGAGATGAAACCGATATAGTTTCGAAAGAAATGTATTCTTTCAAAAATGATGAATTTACATTAAAACCCGAAATGACTGCTCCAGTAATAAGAGCATATATAGAAAACAGTCTTTTCAACAGGAGCGGGATACAGAAATTGTATTACATCGCGAATATGTACAGGCATGAACGACCTCAATCGGGACGCTACAGAGAATTTACACAATTCGGTGCGGAAGCCATCGGCAGTAATGACTATTCCATTGATATCGAAATGATAGCCCTCAGCGTGAAGATTATAGAATCATTGAACATCAAGAACCTTTCAACGAAAATTAATACAATCGGCTCTCCGGATGAGAGAAGCAGATATCTTTCAGAACTTAAAAATTATTTATCTAAATACATAAATGACCTTTCGGAAATAAGCAAGACGAGACTTGAAAAGAACCCATTAAGAATTCTTGACACAAAAATTCCTGCTGAAATAGAAATTCTTGAATCGGCTCCCCTTTTATATGATTTCCTAAATAAACAGACAAAAGAACATTTCAGTAATGTACTTTCAGGTCTTGACGGTTTAGATATAAAATACTCTACAGACTACAGATTAGTAAGAGGCTTTGATTATTACACATCAACGACATTCGAAGTGATTTCTGATGATTTAGGAGCCCAAAATGCGATTCTCGGAGGCGGACGTTATGATAATCTTGTCGAGCAACTGGGAGGGAAACCTGCGCCTGCCATCGGATTTGCCTGCGGGCTTGAAAGACTTATGATAATACTTGAAAAAAACGATTTTAAATATCCCGATGAAGAAAATATTAAAGTATATATTTCTCCTATCGGTGATAAGGCAGTAAAAGAATCACTGAAACTGCTATTCAGATTAAGAGAAGCAGGAATAAAATGCGATATGGATTTTCTTTCCAGAAGTCTAAAAGCACAATTAAAAGAAGCAAACAAATTCGGAGCGGAATATGTATTAATAATCGGACCTGAAGAACTGGAAAGGGATATAATAAAAGTAAAGAAAATGGATGAAAGTACCGAGAGTGAAATAAAATTAAATGATTTAACGAATAAACCAAATTTATTATTTCAATGAGGACGAAGCAGGTAAGACCCGAAAAAAAAGAATTTGAATATGAACTTTTACTGAGTTACGGGCATGATATATTTGAAGACAGAGATTATGTTTTATTTGATTTCAGAACAACAAAAATATTTGAGCATTTTATATACCGGATAAATGCCACGCAAAAAGTTGATATGCAAAATAAGGAAATAACATTCAACATTGAGGGATTATCTGCACCTGTACTTGATTTATCGCATTCGGGTTTTTCAAATTATCAATACCGCCTGCACGATTTTAAAAGAGAGACTTACACTCTTAAAATAATGAGAAACGGAAAAAATACTCTGACTTATCAAATCAGATTTGCAAAAAAAGAAATAAAAATTCAAAAAGAGCCGAAAAAAAGTTTTATAAAATTAATAATTAAATAATTTTAATAAAATAATGCATCCTAAACTATTTGATATTGGTCCTGTTCCTGTTTACAGTTACGGTCTAATGCTCGGACTTGCATTTCTTCTCGGAAGTTATTTATTCACTCTGGAGTTGAGAAGAAAAAAAGTTGATGAAAATATCGGTATTACAATAACTTTCCTTGCCATTATAGGAGGAATTGTCGGAGGTAAAATATTTTATGTAATTGAAGAATGGAATTTCGGGAAAGGACTTCCGTTAAGTGAATTACTGAAAAGTGATATATTATCTCCGGCAGGTTTGACTTTTTACGGAGGAGTAATTTTGGCAATAATAATAATAATAATTTACTGTCGTTTTAAAAGAATTTCAGTAATGATGATATTCGATTCAATGGCACCGGGTGCAGCAATTGCTTACGGAGTTGCAAGAATCGGATGTCACTTATCGGGAGACGGCTGCTACGGAATTTCCGTGAATAATACACCATGGGAATTTTTAGGAATGGAGTATTCAAAAGGTATTGTTCCGACAAAAGTAGGAGAACTGGTACACCCTACTCCACTATATGAATTAGGAGCGGCAATCATCATTTTTACAATTTTATGGATAATGAGAAAGAAAATTAAATATAACGGTGCATTATTTTATTATTATCTGATATTAATCGGAATTCCAAGACTTTTAGTCGAATTTATAAGAAGGAATCCCAAAGTTATTTTCGGATTAACGCAAGCACAATTAATATCTATAATTTTAATAGCGGCAGGAATAATAATGCTCATTATAAACAGGAAAAAATTCGATGAAATCACCGTTGGAATTGATAATTCCCTTGTAAAAAATAAAAGAAAAAGTTAACTTTAAGTTTTTGATTTTTAATAATTTGTTAAATAAATTTAAATGAAAAGAACATATCAGCCAAGCAACAGAAAACGCAAGAACAAACACGGATTCAGGGAACGCATGGCTACTAAAAACGGCAGAAGAGTTTTGTCAAAAAGAAGACAAAAGGGCAGAAAAAAACTTACTGTAAGTGATGAGTTCACGCGCAAATAAACTGAATTTGCCAATCATAAAAAGAAATATCCCAAAGAGTGAAATCATCAGAGGTTTTAATGCATATAAAGATACAATAAAATCCTCAAAAAATAAAATACACGGCAATATTAAGGTCTATTATAAATTTGATAAACCGGAAGTACCCTGTAATATTCTAAAAACTGATGATACCGTGAATCCACAGGTCGGTTTCATAGTATCGAAAAAATTAATTTCAAAATCTGTTTTGAGAAATAAAATAAGAAGGCAGTTAAAGGAATCATATCGGGAAGTAAAAAGAGAAATAATCAAAAAATATAAGCCCACCGAGACTCTGAAAATAATATTTACCTTATCAGGAAAAGGGAACGATATCCTCAGACTGAACGGGAAACTGAACTATACTGAGATAAGGAACGATATGACTGCAATCCTAAATAAAATTTTTTCGGAATTAAGAATCCCTAATTGATGAAGTTCATACTGATTAATTTAATACGTCTATATCAAATTTCAATTTCACCATTACTACCTTCATCCTGCAGATTTTATCCAACATGTTCAAATTATTCAATTGAAGCAATAAAAGAACATGGCGCATTGAAAGGTTTATTTCTCGGTATAAAAAGAATTTTAAAATGTCATCCATTTCACGAAGGAGGATATGACCCTGTCCCCGGACGAAATTTAAAATCAAAAATATAAAAAGTTTTTTAATGGATAAAAAATCTATCATCGGTTTTGTATTAATCAGCGTAATATTAATAGCCTGGCTTTTATGGATGCAGAGCAAACAGCAGTCCAGAATACCTCCCAAAGTTCAGGAGCAGGTCCAGGAACAGCAGCAAAATATAATTTCAGATACCCAGAAGGTCAAAAAAGATACAATATTAACGGAACAAAAAACCGATACAGTCAGCAAACACATTGAATTAATTGAAAAATACGGTGTTGTTTTTTATAAACTTTCATCCGAATATTCAGAAAATGACTCTCTTGCCGGGCAGGAAAAGATAATTATGCTCGAGAATAAGAAAGTCAAACTTGAGTTTACAAATCACGGGGGGATGCTGAAAAAATATACAATGAAGGAATTCAATACTTGGAACGGTGAGCCGGTGCAGTTAGTAGACTGGAAAGCAAGCAAGGAACTGAGTCTTGTATTTACTTCAAAAGAGGGCAAAATAATTGATACACGCAATTTAATTTTCAATGCAGAATACAGACCCTGGCAGACGGTAAATCTTGAAAACGATTCAAATTTTAAACTTATCTATGAATTAAATATTTCCGAAGACACTTCCGAAAAAATCATTATTACTTACAGTTTCAAACCAGATTCCTACGAATATGATGTCGACTATGAACTTATTAATCCCGGGAATTTCATACCAAATCAGAAGTACGAAGTATTCTGGAGCAGTTCATTGAATCTTACAGAATTAAGGAGCGATGAGGAGGCAACATTTTCAAGTGCATATGCATATATGGGAGGAGAATTAACCGAATTTACAGCCGGAAACTTCGGTGAAAAAGAAAGGACCGAAGAGAAATTAACCGGGAATACGCAGTATGTTGCATCCAGAAATAAATACTTCGGAGTATTTATAATTCCTCTTGACAGATATGCCGACGGAGCAATTTTATCAGGGTTTAAAGAGCATCTTAAAGATGAAGGATTAAGAAACCATTACAGTATTTCTTCGGTAATGGAGATAAACGATATTAAAAACGAAAAGTCTTCATTCAGAATTGTAATTACACCGATAGATTACAAAATTCTGAAATCTTATGAAAAAGAATTGGAATCAACGATGAGGTTTTCCCTTGATTTCATTGTCAGGCCAATCGCATTATATATGATAATCCCCTTCTTTACCTTTCTTCACAGTTTCATTCCAAATTACGGAATCGTGATAATAGTATTTTCCATTGTGCTGAAAATACTGCTTCATCCTTTAACAAAGAAACAAATGGATTCGATGAAGAAAATGGGACAAATGTCGCCGAAAATAAATGCCATTAGAGAAAAATATAAAGACGACCCGAGCAAGGCGAATACGCAGATAATGAAACTATACAAGGAGGAAGGAATAAATCCCGCAGGCGGATGTCTGCCGTTATTACTCCAGTTGCCAATACTTTATGCACTATTTGGCGTTTTCAGGTCAACAATCGAATTACGTCAGGCAAATTTCATGTTATGGATTACTGACCTTTCCGCACCGGATGTAATTCTTCAATTACCGTTTAAGATTCCAATTTTCGGAATTGACCAGGTAGCCGGGCTGGCGACACTGATGGGAATTACAATGTTCATACAACAAAAAATGACAGTAACCGACCCAAAGCAAAAAGCAATGGTTTATCTAATGCCGATAATGCTTACATTACTGTTCTTCAGTTTTCCCTCAGGTTTGAATCTATATTATTTCATTTTCAATTTATTATCAATAGGTCAGCAGATTTATACTACAAAATATAAAAAAGTAGAACCCCCAAATCCTGAAAAGCAACAGAAACCGAAGAAAAAAAGTTTTATAGAAAAAATGGCAGACATTGCCGAGAAGCAGCGTTCCGAACAGAAGAAAAGACGATAAAACAAAAAGTACATTATAAATAAAAAACCCATCCCGGAATACAGGATGGGTTTTTTTTGTGGAAATGCCGAGAGTCGAACTCGGGTCCGGGAAGAAGCCAATCAAAACATCTACATATATAGTTTATTGAAAATTTTCGATTACAAAAACTCAACAAACAAAATTTTTATAATCCAGCCTGAAAGTTTTTCATTGCGGAAATTCAGGCACTTACCACAACTAACCTGCCAAATTGGCGTTCTGTCACATTCCGGCAGGTGTAGAAGCGTAACAGAACGTGCTGCTTAGTTTTTATTTAGGCAGCAAAAGCGTAATTATCGCCATTTATATTTTTTCAACCTTTTTAAAGTGCTGGCTGAGAACACTATATGCAGTTTTGACCCTCTTTCAGCCCGTCGAAACCACATCATTCCCTATAATTTCAATGAACTTTAACATTTGAAGATGCACTGCTTACTGCAGTATCCGAAATTTCAGGAGTCTCATCTTCTTTTAACTCAGATATATTTTCTGTTTTTTCTTTTTTACTGAAATTCAAAAGAATTCCCAAAGGTATAATAACGCAATATCCTAATACCAATAAAATCGGAGCTGCTACGGTAGGCATAAAACCATCGACCGAATTTTCCGAAAGAAGGACGTATCCGATTATAATAAAAATTATTCCTATTCCTATAACAAGATAATTAAATGTACCGAGCGAAAGCTGAAAAACTTCAATTTTCTTTTTTTTCTTATATTGAGTTTTTAATTTTGCCATTAAACTTATTTATATTTTTTTAAATCTGCCAGTTCATCTAAATAATAAGAAATACTGCATATTCCACGTATAAAATTTCTCAAATCAAAATGCTCATCGGGTGAGTGTGCATTTTCATCCTGCAACCCGAATCCCAGTAAAATAGCATCTGCACCTAACAATTCTTTAAATGTACTCACAATTGGAATCGAGCCGCCTTCTCTAATAAATACAGGGTCAATATTAAATCCTTTTTTCAATGCAACCATAGCCGCTTTGACTGCGGGGGTATCAATAGGCGTAATTGAGCCATTTCCGCTGTGCAGAGCCGTTACATTTACTTTAACTGTTTTAGGAGCAATTTTGTTCACGTAATCTATAAATAATTCCTCTATTTTCGGGGGCTCCTGATTTGGTACCAATCTCATAGATACTTTTGCTCCCGCTACAGAAGGTAATACAGTTTTAGCGCCCTGTCCCTGATAGCCGCCCCAGATTCCGTTGCAGTCAAGTGTAGGGCGGGCAGATTTTCTTTCTATAGTGGTATATCCCTCTTCACCGAATAGTTCTTCAACATCCAGACTCTTCTTAAATTTTTCTTCATCAAAAGGCAGCCTTAAAAATTCTTTTCTCTCCTGCGGTGACAGATCGAGCACATCATCATAAAATCCGTCAATCAAGATTTTGCCTTTATCATCTTTTAATTTTGAAATAATATTTGCAAGTGCATTAATCGGATTTTCAACGGCACCACCGAAGGAACCGGAATGAAGGTCTGCATTCGGACCCGTAACATCAATCTGCATAAACGCCAGTCCTCTCAGCCCATAACATATTGACGGCAAATCATTATCATACATAGAAGTGTCAGAAATTAAGATATAGTCACATTTTAACAGTTCATTGTTATCTTTAATAAATTTAGGAAGACTTGGGCTTCCGATTTCCTCTTCACCTTCTATTATTACTTTAATATTAACTGGTAACTTTCCTTTATTTTTCAGATGTGCTTCAATACTCTTAAAATGAATATAGAACTGTCCTTTATCGTCTGTTGTTCCCCTCCCGTAAATAATATTATCTTTTATTACGGGTTCAAAAGGCGGACTATTCCATAATTCGATTGGGTCAATAGGCTGAACGTCATAATGACCGTACATTAAAATTGTAGGTTTATCCTTACCTGCATTCAGCCAGTCACCGTAAACAGCAGGATGTCCTCCTGTCTGATATATCTTAACATTCTCAAGTCCGATTGTTTTCATCTGATTATGAAGCCATTCCGCACAGTTCTGCATTTCTGGTTTACTGTCAGGATCATTACTTATTGATGGAATTTTCAGCAACTCAATCAGTTCATCTATAAACCTTACTTTATTATCTTCAGCATATTTTATTATTTTTTGCATTATTTTATTGTTTTATTTCCTCTTTTGAGGTCAATACTTTTATAGCATCTTTGGCTTCCTGATTATCAGGTTCTAAAGTAAGTGCATTTTCATATTCTTTGATTGCTTCCTCATTTTTGCCAAGCTGTCTGTATGATTTAGCAAGGAACAGATATGAAATAGTAGTCGGTGTTAAATCTACAGAATTCTGAAAATCAATTGCCGCCTCTTCAAATTCTTTTTCATAATAGTTTGCAAGACCGGAGTATAAGTACAAAATACTCGTTTTTAAGCCCTTTGCTTTTGCCTTATTGAAATTTTCTATTGCGGAAATGTAATTCTCATTATTAAAATATGCTTTTCCGAGTTCATAATATCCATCACCGCTTTCAGGCTCCATTTCGACTGCTTTTTTGTAATATTGAAGTGCATCGGTCATATTTTTCATATCGGAATACATAGTTCCAATTTTTATAAAATCCTCATATTCCAGATCGGCAGCCTTTACTTTTTCATAATAATTAACGGATTTTAAATAATTATCAACCATAGATGCAGAGTCTCTTGATTGCATTCCCGAATAAATTCTTGCAAGATATAAATTTCCTTCGGATGAATATAAGGTATCATCAAGTAATCCCGCAAAAATCGGAATTGCTTTTTCGATTTTATTATCCAAATACAGAGTTCTTCCGTAAAGATATTTGCCTCTAGATGAAGTAGGTCTCAACTCAATATATTTAACAAGTGTTTCTCCAGCAGATTCATATTTACCTGCCGTATAAAGAATAAGGGCTTTTTCGTAATATGCATCGGCAAAGTTCACATCTGAAGAAATTGCTTTGTCAAATTTATCGAGTGCGTCATTATAAAATTTCTGTTTTTTATTTTCATCTTCAGTATTTCTTGCCTGTCTCAGATACGACCTAGCGATACCGTAATGTGCAGGTGCACATCTTGAATTAACAGCCAATGCTTTTTTATAAAAATCTATAGCAAGAGGATAAGTTTCCCTGTCGTAGTATGCATTCCCGAGAGCAACAAGGATATCCATATTTTTAGGTCTGTTAATATCTGCTTTTAAAAGAATGTCGATTGCATTGTCAATTTTACCCTGTGCAAGGTAAGAATTTGCCTGCGAAATTAAAGTAGGGACATCTTCTGATTCAATTTTCAATGCCTTTTTGTAATAAGACAATGCACCGTTATAATCTTTTTTCGCCGCCAATATATCACCGAGCCCTCTCAGAGCATCAACACCCTCATCATCATCTTTCAATGCAATTTTAAAATATTTTTCTGCTTCGTCGTACTGTTCCATCATAAACAAAGCGTAGCCGTAATAATAATTCACTTCATAATCATCATCTGTTTTTACGACATTCTTCAGTAATTCTATTCCGGTTTTATAATCCCCTCTTTTAACTGCTGCTATGCCTTTTTTATCGTTTTGCGCATAGAGAGAGGAAGAAAAAATAATTAAGACTAAAAATACCAGTGAATTTTTTTTTAACAAGTTTATCATAATATTATAATTTAATTTATTCAATCTGTATCAATCTAACAGGTTGTGTACGAGGCACCAAACCTTTATTAAGAAAAACTTTCTGTCCTCCCGGTTTTAACAAAAATGTAACAAAACCTTCGGATGCGGTAATTGCAAATTCCGTGGAAAAATAATTAACTTTTCTAATATAGGGATATTTCTTGTATGCCACAGTACCCTGATGAAAAATTTCGAAATCATACTGTTTCCCCGAAGGTGTAATTTTCGATATACGCAAAGCCCTTACTGTAGAATCAAGTATATCCTGTCTTCCGACAGTAAGCCATGCGAGATTTATTATGCCTATGCTATTTTCATATTTACGAATTGATTCAAGCATTTGAACTGAAGTTGAACATATTTTAGCAGACTGCGAAAATTCGGCTCCGTACAGAACAGAATCCTTGACTAATTCATAAGTAGATGAATTTGGTCTTTGTATATATACTTTTATCTCATCATTCCTTGCAGTCATCTTCTTCTTGACATTCACATTCTGTTCTTCATCCTGAACTTTTATTTGCGACCATTTTGTATATTCGCCGGTGAAAATTTTTTTTAAATCGTCCGATGTCAATCTTTCAGCCGGATTCTCCGGATTTACAATAAATCCTATTCCGTCGAATGCGAGTTCATATCTCTTAACTTCAAGGCTTTTTTTCTTGATGAAATCAGATTCTTCCTGATTGAAATCTCTTGCAACCATAACCTCTTTAATATCCCCGTTTATTAATTCCGTTAGTATTACTTTTGCAGGTTTAACAACGAAATTAACTTTTGCTTCTTTATATTCTCTTTCAAAATCTGTCTTTAAATCATTTAAAAGCGGTTCAAGATTTTCATCAACATAGACGGTTGTTTCTCCTGTAACGGATTTTTGTTTTATTTCCCCGAAATCGCATCCCTGAATAATGATGTTAAAATATAAAATTGTTGCAATAAATATTATATAATATGTTATTTTCATTTTCTGTTGATAAGTTTATCTTTTTCCTTTTCAATCATTTCGTGATTTTCCTGAATCTTTATTAACTTTCTTTTCGAAAGGAAATTAAAAAATCTATAGATTCCGTAAGCCATAAAAATAATGCCGAATGTATAACGTATACTTGATGAAACAGCCGGAGTAATTACTCCGGCCAAAATTAATATACCTATAACAAAAACAACAATCGAAGTTACTATATTTATAATTAATACCGCATTCATTTAAAAACAAAAATCACATTCTCAAAAAGAAGATTACTCTTCCTTATTTTCTTTCTTCTCTTCCTGTTTTTCTTCTTCTTTATCTTTATCTTTCTTAAAACCTGACTGAGAAAGAGTGAAACTGAACGGTACCGTAACCCAGCAGTTTACAGGATTTCCCTGCTGAATTGCCGGACTGAATCTTAAATTTCTGACTTTGGAAGTGACTTCATCTCTGAATACATCCGGACCACTGTAACTTCCGACTTGTGTAACCGAACCGTCTTTACCTACAAGAACCTGTACTGTTACTCTTCCTTCAATTCCGTTTTGCTGTGCAATAGCTGGATATCTCATTGAAGACCTTACTGAACCAAGGTTAACAGCAGATGGGGCTTTATCCACTTCAAACTGTTTATAGACTTTATCGGGGGATTCCTTTTTGACTTCTTTCTGCTCTTCTTTTTTTACTTGTTCCTCTACTTTTTCAATTTTGCCCTTATCAAGACGGTCTGAAGGTATATCACTTCCTTCTTTTTCTTCCCTTCCTCGTAAAGTCTGATCCTGCTTAACCTGTTCTTCGATTGACTTTAAAGTTTGAATTTCAGCTTTTTCCTTTGCTGCGGGTTCAGGATTTAATGATTCCAGGTCTTTGATAACTTTTTGCTCCACTACTTCCTGTTCAATTGGAGGCGGTGCATTTTCATCTTCTTCAGTTGTCTCTGATAAGATATCTTTCAGGACAACTTCTTTCCTTTGCTTTAATTCTTCTTCCTTCCTTTTTTCTTCCAGGTATATAGAAAATGCATAAGAAGCAATAAAAAAAGCATGAAGAATAATAGCTAAAATTAACCCGCCTACCGCAAATTTCTTGTAGTATTTTTTTAAATCCGGTGCACCGTATTTCATCTTCAAGTCAACGGCTTCCACAAGTTCTTCATTTTTATTTATGTTTTTGTCTTCCATTTTTTAACCTCCTGTTATAGGATATTTTATTTTATATACTTTCTATTTTATATACTATTTTTTTAAATTATTGTTCCGTGTTTAATTTTGCAAATATAAGTATTATTATACTTTATTTACACATAAATAATATTATCTTTTAATCAGTATTTTTTAGAGTTGCAATTTAAATTTGCATTATCATTTAGGACCATAATAAGGAAGAATCCCAATTGGATTTTTAAAATACTTGTTTATTAATTCTTCGTCAGTATATTCAATTTCTGATGGTGCTTCCGGTTCATCATTATTTAATTCTTTTTCTATAATTTTTGTATCTCCGATAAAAGTTACTTGTCTGTCCAGATTACCAGACTTTGATAAATAATCGGTTCTGTCGATTAACCTGTCATTATTTATAAAACGAACAGTATAATAAGATTTTGGAAGATTTTGTCGTTCCGGAATTTTGTTCTTATAACTGATATATATACCTGAAGAGGGAACGACCTTCGGATCAATTACTACATAATACCTTTCCTTAGTATAATAGTTACCGTTCAGGATGTTATATAAATTTTTTGCAAGCATAAGTTTATATTCATCTTTTGAAAATTCATGTTCGGGAATGTAATCTTTAGGGGCAAAACCGACAGTTCTTGCAGTATATCCGTTATGTGCCAATACAAGTGTACCCAGAGGTGAATCATTAAATAATTTTTTCACATCTTCATGCCGCATTCTTATACATCCGTGAGATGAAGGATATTTTCCCAGTGCTGCGTAATATCCCGTTCCATTTAATGAGTGAAAACCGTTACCCTGATTAAACGGCATAAAATGATACATATCGGCATTATTATACTGGCTTGATCGGTGATGTGCATTTTTAAAAAAGATTGCAAATAAACCGGGTTTTGAATCAGTACTCCGTGATAACAATTTATTGCCGGTAGAGACAGGATAACTTTTTGTTCTTCCGTCCCGCCAATGCTGATATACCATCTGCTGGTCAATTCTTAATTCCAGCCATGAATCTAAAGTAGTATATACAGTATCTTTTAATTTTGCAGATAAATCCACTTCAGATAAAATATTATATTTATATCTATGGACTGAAGTATCAGCGTTGACAGAGATTTCATAAAAACCGCTCGATTTGATGTTATTTTCCCTGACTGCTTCATTTGAGACACCTGCTATTAAATAAATTATCAAAACGAAAGGAAATACTACAGCCAGCTTTAAATCTTTAGGTTTTTTTTGAGTAGTATTTTCTTCCGGTATTTCAATAATTATTTCGTCCACCGATTTTTTTGATAATTACCTTTATAGTTTAAATATAAATCTAATAAAAATAATATAATTAAGTTTCAAATTCCATACTTTTGTTACAAAATAACGATAATAATATTTTACTTATTTTATTTAATAAATACATACAAATCCAGTTTGTTGCATAACATAATAAAATAAGATAATATATGTATTTATACTTTACTTATCCGAATTTCCCTGATATATAATCCTCTGTTTCTTTTTTCTTCGGATTAATAAAAATATCTCTTGTCTTTCCGAATTCAATCAAATCTCCCAAGAGCATATATGCGGTGAAATTACTAATTCTTGCTGCCTGCTGCATATTGTGAGTTACAACAATTACCGTGTAATCCTGTTTTAATTTGAAAATTGTTTCTTCAATAATGGATGTAGAAATCGGGTCTAAAGCACTTGTGGGTTCATCCATTAAAAGCACGTCGGGGGACACTGCAAGTGTTCTTGCTATACATAATCTTTGCTGCTGACCTCCTGATAACTCAAATGCCGACATTTTCAGTCTGTCTTTTACCTCTTCCCAGAGTCCAGCCTGTATTAATGCATGTTCTGCTATTTCTGCCAGTTCATTTCTTCTGTGCATTCCGGTAAATTTAAGTCCTGCTATAGTATTATCAAATATTGATAGTGTAGGAAACGGATTTGGTTTCTGAAACACCATTCCGATTCTTTTCCGTACTTCGACACTGCTATATTCGGTTATGTTTCTTCCCATAAATAAAATTTTTCCTGTTACTAATGCTTTAGGTGTAAGGTCATGCATAAAATTGAATGACCTTAGCAGTGTTGATTTTCCACAGCCTGAAGGTCCAATTATTGAGGTTACTCTGTTTTTTCTGAAACCTAAGTTTATATCCCTGATAGCGAGTCTGCCGTTAAAAGAAACCGAAAGATTTTCCGTTGTTATAGTATCTTTTTGCGGTAATCCCGATTCAGTAACGTCTGTTTCACCTCTGACTGAATCAATATTTATTTTAATTTCAGAATCTTTCAACCTGCTTTATATTTTGTTTTTGTGACAATTCTTACAATTAGATTGACTAAAAAAACAATTGTAATCAGTACAAAAGCGCCAGCCCAGGCTTTTCTATGCCATTCATCAAACGGAGATATAGCGTAATTAAAAATCATTACAGGTATAGAAGCAATTGGTTGGTCGAGACTAATACTCCAGAAATTATTTCCAAAAGAAGTAAATAATAAAGGTGCAGTTTCTCCTGATGCCCTTGCTATTGCAAGTAGAATACCTGTTATTATTCCCGATGAAGCTGTTCTTAAAACGATTCTTAATGTTGTTTTCCATCTCGATATTCCGAGTGCCAGCGATGCTTCCCTTAATGTATGGGGCACTAACTTCAGCATTTCTTCAGTTATTCTTGTGATTGTAGGAATCATTAAAATTCCTAATGCGAAACCGCCGGCAAGTGCGGAAAATCTTTGCATAGGAAGTACAATCAATCCATAAGCAAATATTCCAATTATGATTGAAGGTGTACCGCTCAATACATCGGTAATAAATTTTACGATATTTGACATAATACTACCAGAATATTCAGAGACATAAATACCGGCGAGAATTCCTATCGGAATACCAAACAGACCCCCTATCCCGATTAGTATTAAAGTGCCTACAATTGCGTTTAGCATTCCCCCTCCTGTTTCGCCTACGGGTTTCGGGAGATTGATAAAGAAATCGAGATTGATAGCAGAAATCCCTGCTCCTGTAGTATAAAAGAAAATATATACAAGCGGAAATATTGTTATAATGCTAGAAATTGCACAAAACAGAATCATTAAATAATTTTTAATTTTCCGTTGTTTTAAATTCCTTTCATTAAGTAAAAGTACACTCCTGTCCATATTATTTGTTGTCCATTTTATATGTTACGCTGAAAATTAAAAATCTTGCTAAAGAATTTATTATGAAAGTAACACCAAACAAAATTAAGCCAACTTCAATCAAAGCTGAAATATGCAATGAGCCCGAAGCTTCAGCAAATTCGTTTGCAATAACAGAAGCCATAGAATATGCAGGTTCGAACAAGGATGCTTTAATCTGAGCTCGGTTACCAATAACCATGGTAACTGCCATAGTTTCTCCGATTGCTCGTCCCAGTCCTAGAACGGTTGCACCTAGTATTCCGCTCTTTGCATTCAGTAATGCCATTTTAATTGCTTCCCACCTGGTTGAACCGAGTGAATAAGCGGCTTCTCTTTGGGATACAGGAATTGCTCTCAGCACGTCCCTTGTGATTGAAGTAATAATCGGAGTTATCATAATTGCCAGTATAATTCCTGCTGTTAACATTCCAAAACCATAGATATTACCCTGAAAAAACGGTATAAATCCAAGTACCGACTGTAAAAACGGCTGAACAGTTTCTCTCATAAAAGGTGCCAGCGCAAATATCCCCCAGAATCCGTAAATTATGCTCGGTATGGCAGCGAGTATTTCAACCATAAAACTAATTGTGGTACGAATAGCGGTTTTCGCAAGTTCGGAAAGGAAAATAGCTACGCCAATACTTACCGGCAGTGCCATAAAAAGTGCGATTAAAGAAGAAACTATTGTCCCGTAAATAAAAGATAATGCTCCGTAACTTTCTTTAACCGAATCCCAGTCGTCAACAAAAATAAATCCCCAGCTGAACATATTCCTTGATTCTTCTGAATCTTTGAACATTTCATAAATAATCAAAAGCACTATAAATATTATCGAAGCTGCAAAAAGTAATGTGATATTCTCAAAAATAATGTCAGCAATTTTCTTTTTGCTTCGTATTATATTTTTCTTCTTTTCTATACTTTTAATATATTTATATTTAAAGATACAAAAATTAGATTTTTATTTATGTTAAGAAATTGTTAAGAAATTAATTAACGAGAACCAAGAAGCCTTTCAGATATTCAGTTTCAGGCATCTGCGGAAGTATAGGATGGTCAGGAGATATTTCGGAGTGACCTATAATTTCGATTTTTCTGCCTGATTCAGCTGCTGATTTCATAATAATATTTTCAAACATATTTACCGTAATATGATGTGAACAGCTGTAAGACATCAAAACAGAGTTGTTTTCCAATAATTTCATAGCATTAGAGTTTATTTCGATATAACCCGCTTCAGCAGATTTTATGTATTTTTTGCTTTTTGTAAAAGAAGGGGGGTCAAGAATAATTAAATTAAATTTTCTGTCTTCATTCGCATATTTTTTTAAAATATCGAATGCATTACCCTCTTCGGTCAGAAAATTTGTAAAATTATTTAATCCGCAGTTGTATTTGCAGTTTGAAAGTGAATAATCTGAAGAATCCACAAATGTAACATTTCCGGCACCTGAAAACAGAGCATTCAATCCGAATCCTCCGTCATTGCAAAAAACATCAAGGACTTTATCGCCTTTGTTAATAAATTTTCTGGTTTTAAGTCTGTTTAATCTCTGGTCAAGGAAAAATCCGGTTTTTTGACCTTTAAGTATATCAATACGATATTTTATGTTATCAATTTCCGCAATAATTTCATCAGGCGTGTCGCCGAACAAAATTCCCTTTCTAGATTCAAGACCTTCAAGTTTTCTGTAATCAAAATCGTTTTTCTCGATTATGCCTGCCGGAGAAAATAATTCAATAAGAGCATCGACAATATTTTCCTTCAGATTTTCCATTCCGAGTGAAAATATCTGAATCGAAAACCGGTTGTTAAAACGGTCAATGATTAGACCCGGAAGATAGTCGCTTTCACCATTAATCAGTCTGTAAAAATTATCTTTGAAAAATATCCTTCTTTTATTCTCTGCATTCTTAAATGCTTTCATAAAGAAATCTTTATTAATATCTTCTTTTTTGTATGAAATTAACCTGAATGCAATAAGAGAATTTTTATTATACACTCCCCTGCCCAGAAAATTATTGTTGTTTGAATATAAATCCGCTATACACCCGTTGCCGGAAAAATCTTTCTCACATTCTATTTCATTGCTGAATACCCATAGATGACCTGATTTTATACGTCTGTGTTCATTTTTTTTCAGAATAATCTTCATAAAATATACTGATTAATTTCGAGCATGCATTTAAAATGATTTTTCGGGCAGTAGTTTTTTCCGCTTCTTGCACATGGTCTGCATTTAAGATTTTTATTTTCAAAAACTACGGAAGACTTCAATTGCGGAAAAAAACCGAATTCCTTTACGGTTGAACCGAAGAATGCATAAACATTTTTATTCAGTGCTTCAGCAAGATGCATAATCCCGCTGTCGTTACATAACACGTAATCAGAATATTTAATAAAATCAGCAAGACCCGAGAAAGATAATTTACCGCACAGATTTAAAGAGTTATGGCTGTTTTCCTGTAAATACCTGCAGATTTCCATATCAACTTCCGAATCCGAGCCTGTTAAAATGAATATTGAATCTTTATTTTTTTTTATTATTTCAAGATATTTTTCTTTCGGGTATGTTTTTGTAAAATGCTTGGAAGACGGCGATACTAAAATATACGGCTTATGAAGAGCAGGATTTCCGAACAGTTTCAGGTTAGAAAACGTAAAGGAATAATCAATATTATTAAATAAACTGCCAAGTACCAGCAAGTATTTCTTATATACCGGAATAATGTCTTTAAACAGATTAATTTTGAAATTCACAAGCAACAATTTCTTGAAATTATTTTTTCTGTATCGTAATACTTTTACATTTTGTAGAGACGATAGATAAATGCTCCTCATATTTTTATGTAAATCAAAAATTAAATCATATTTATCTCTTTTAATTTGTTTTCTTACATCAGATAGATTATCATGATTGATACATATAATTTTATCAATATATGGATTTAATTCCAGCAGTTCATAATAATCCTCTTTTGTCAGAAATTCAATTCGGGAGTGAGGTAATTTCGATTTCAATTCCTTCAGAAACGGAAAGGTCAGTATAATATCCCCGAAACTTGACAATCTTATAACTAGAATTTTATAATTTTTCTCTGTATTAATTTTCACTAATTTACAAGTATATTTTGATGTCCTTTTGCGAACAAATCTATTTTTTCAAAAAGTGTCTCTATAAATTCAGGTCCGTATTTATTCAGGAAATAAATAATATTAATATGGCGTTCCTGAAGATAACCGTCAGGATATACATTTGAAATGATTGATTTCAACTTTTTCACTGTATTTTCGTTTTGTTTAATCTGAGTCTCAGTAATTTTATTCTTTACACTTCCGAGAGATTCAAGAAATTTCGCTGATTTATTCTGAAATAATGTCTCAAGGTTTTTATCAATTCTTCTTATTTGATCTCCGGTTTCATAAACAAGTCCGTTGAAAGAACCTATGAAAGAAGAAAATACATCATCTACGTTAATTTCAGTAACGGATTTCATTATTTTTTTTGTGACTTCATTTACATTAAAAAGTTCTTCGAAAGCTATATCATATTTTAGAAGAAAATTTTGTATTCTGCTTTCGATTATAGTAACAGATGTTCTCGGAAAAATCAGCGGTATGCTGTTATTAAAAAAACGGTAGAAAGATTTTAACTGAGCGAAATACGCAACTTCGGAAGGACCTCCGATATAGGATACAGAGGGAAGTAAAAAATCCTGACATACAGGCCTAAGAGCAACATTAGGGCTGAAATATTCAGGATGTTCATATAAATTATCCATTATAAACTGTTTTTCAAACTTTTTTCGTGCATTTTTCAAAGAAAAAGCATTACTTTGAGACGGTTCGAGGAGATATCTGCTGTTTTCATAAATGTAAAAAAGATTTACAGGTTTCGGTTTAATCTGCGGTTCATACTGAACTTCGAGTTTTGCCGAAGTGTCAATCATAAGTTCGCATCCCTGTGGGTATGTGTTTAATTCCTTCTCAAAAACTGGAATAAGAAGTTTTTTAATTTCTTTATCTGAAGGATCAATAAAGACTAACCCTTTTTCTTTTAAAATGTAATTTAAGAATCTTGCAAAAGAGGTTTTCAGGTCTATACCGCTTCTATATGCACGTTTTGAGTAATCAGAAAGTGATTCAGTAAATTCAGTCTGAATAAGATTATTGAACAAATTGTTTATAAAAGTTTCAATGTATTCATCCGCGATGATTGTACCGACCGGCTGAAGATATTTTTCTTTTTCTTCTCCGCCTTCAAAATATTTAAGGTTAGCAGGATTATTGTCTTTATCGAATATATTGATATTATTTATTTCCGAAAAATCATGGTCTTCACATTCAAGCCAGAAAACAGGAACAAAATCATAATCATGAAATTTTTTCGAAAGGAATTCTGATAACTGAATAGCATTTACTGCTTTGAGAATAGTATAATAATTACCGGTTAAAATTCCGATTTGCTGTCCTGTAACAACTACAAATGTATTTTTTGATTTAAGTTTTGAAATATTTTCAAATGCTTTTTTAGAAGAATTAAATGATTTGTTCTGTTCTGTGAGTATTCTCGTAATATCTCCCCTGTCTATTGAATAGTGATTTTTTCGTTTTTCTATCGCATTCACAAATGAATTTATGTCATCATATTTATGTTCATAAAAGGCAGAAATGAGATTAAAATCATATATATAATCCGTAAAAAGGCGGCTGAATCCCGGTAATTTCTTATAGTTAACTTCCATTTTTATTATAAAATTAGATTAAAATTGCAAAAATTTGGATTAAAATAAATTCAGAAATTACTAACAGTTCTGAAAAGTCTTTATCATTCCTCCAAGCAGTGAAGGAACGCCTTGGATAATATTTATTTTAATATTTGCCGTAATGATACATGCCTTGACATTTTAAAAAATATATATTATTATACCATATATAATTAAGGTATATGCTATGGAAACACAAATATACGAACCGGTAGAAGTAATTGTCTATTTTCACAATTTACATATAGAGATAGTAAGATTCAAATGGAATAACAATATATACAACGTAAGTAATCTTAATTCTTACTGGAGAGTTCCTTTAGGCAACGGTTTTGAATATCATTTTACGGTATTTTGCAGGAAACAGGGTGTATTATGTGAATTATCATTCAACCTGAATGATTTCAAATGGCAGTTGGTTCAGCTGGAAAATATATAGGATAATACTTAATTA
>JAFGII010000046.1 GCA_016929695.1 Ignavibacteria bacterium | reverse complement strand
ATTTGGATTTTAGGGATTTTTATTGTCCAAAATGAGGGATTTTATGCATTTTATTCGAGTTCCATTTTTATTTTGGACAATGTTGAATCAGGTTACAATTTAATTAATTTGTTGAGGTTAAAATATTATTTATGCTAACTTTCAGCATTTTTAAAGGGAAATTTAAAATAAGCAGAAATACAAGTTCTTTTATATTATTAAACTTTTAAAATGTGTATTTTGCAATAACAACGAAAAAAATATGAAATGTCAGAACTGTTCACACATTAATTTCGGAAATGCAACATTCTGCAGCAAATGCGGTGCTCCTTTGATGCAGGGAACTGCACCGGTTTATAATTATAAAACCTCACAATACTCTGTTTCAAAAAAATCATCACTGGGAACAATTTCACTGATTTTCGGAATTATTTCTATCATCCCCTGTTGTTTGTTTTATCATTATATACCTGCTCTGATTGCCATTATCACAGGAATAATCGAATTGAAAAGAATAAGCAGGGGAGAGTCTCCGGTGAAGAACAGGTCAATGGCAATAACAGGATTAATTTTCGGAATCATTGCTTTATTAGTAAGTCTAATAATTTTCGCGTTTTCCTTCTTCGGAAAGGGCGGATATAAGTATCCTACTTACGATGTTTAACGGTTCTGTGGTATTCTGTTATTGTTTTTTTTGCAAGTTTATCCGCCTCTTCGTTCCACTTCACTCCGGTATGACTGTCAATTTTTACCCATTCAATTTTAATTTTATTGTCCCTGAAGAAATCGTAATATGATTTTGTAATATCTTTTTTCGTCTTCCATTTGCCAGTAGCCCACATTTCAATACCTTTCATATCGTAAAAAACAGTAACCTTATTAATATTATTTTTCCTGCACCATTTCAATGCTTCCATAACTCCCGCAAGTTCACCTGCTACCTGATGCGAGCCGAGGACTTCGGATTCCTGCAGTACACCTGATAATTTTTCTATAACGACACCGTCTTTTCGTATTATTGCGGCAAAACTCGTAACATCTTTTCTGAATGCTCCGTCAACGTCAATTTCAATTCCCTTGTCTTTATAAACCGGAGGTTTGAAATCAAAATTCATTTCAAACCATAATTTTTCAATTTCCTCTCTGAAACCTGCGGTAATTTCGATTAAAACAATAGTATATTTATTTTTTGTAGGGCTGTAATATATTACGGCATTTCCAACAGAAAAATTTTCTCGTGCAATAAAAATTTTTACGGAATAATCCCTGTATGAATTTTCTACTATTTCGGCATCAAATCCTTTTTCTGATAAAAATATAATAAATTCATTCGCTTTATTTTCTACTTCCGCACTGAATTTATAGGTCATTGCGATTAATACATTTTTCCCTAATCTAAAAATTAGCAAACATATAATCAATAGTTTAATAAGGGGAAAAATTTTAGATGTTCCGCCCTGTCTAAAACGGTATATTGAATAATTCGCTTAATTTTCAGCCCGCGACTTCAAGTCGTGGGAATGTATAAAAAGTACACAACTCCTGAAACCGTTTTAACGGTTTCAATAATATCCTTCATTTTTACTTTAACAAAACAATCCTGATTGTCTGTGAAAAATTATCCGTATTCATTCTGCAGAAATACATTCCGCTTGCAAGTCTGCTCCCGTCAAATGTAACCTCATACGTTCCCGGCTGTAACATCTCATTGATAAGTGTTGCTACCTCCCGTCCCAGCAAATCATAGACTTTCAGCAAGACATTGTCGTTCCCGCGAAAGCGGGAATCCATAGGAATGTCAAACTTTATTTTCGTTACCGGATTGAACGGATTCGGATAATTCTGATGTAATTGAAATTTCTCAGGAACTTCCGATGAAATATTTTTAACAGAAGTATAATATGGTAACAATGTAAAATTAATATTACTCATCGCTCCGCCTGTTGCCGTAACGGTTGTGCTGTCGGAATAATATCCCGGTCTGTTTGCTTTTAGATTGTATGTTCCTGCAGGAATATTGTTTATAGTATAGTTACCATTTATACCTGATATAGCAAATCCCTTAATTACGTTATTTAATGTAGCATAAACAAGTGCTTCGTACAGTCCGGCATTCTGTTGTTTGAAAATTGTCCCTGAAATTGTTCCCTGCGATTGTGTTACATTTATTCTTATTACACCAACATCAATATTTGTCAGATTAGAATTTATGTAAAGTTTGGTAGCTGTCTCCCAGTTAATGGATGAAGGATAGAATGTTGGAATAAAGTCAACAATCGGAGTTGAATTCGGATAAGGTCTGATGTAAACAGAATCAATCCTCACATTCGGAAGTGAATAAGTACCGTTAGGTAAAATACCCGTTGAATCAACCGTTTCAAACTCCAGAGTACTCATATTAAGTTTCAGTGCTTTAACATATCCGCTTGTAACCGGCTGGTTGTTATCCGCATACTTAACGTTTCCCGAAACAGTAAATGTGGGTATTTCACCACCTGTAGTCGTCTTCATTATTATACCCCCACTGCCTGTAATAAATCCTGTATTCTCATTTAGAAAAGTAATTGAATTCCAAGCTGTATTAATGCCTGAAGGTGTTTGAATTATCCAGTTCAATCCTGTATTAGTAGTTTTATAAACATGATTGTAACCGCTGATATATCCGGTATTAGAATTTACAAAGAATATTGAACTCATGTGAGCTTGAATACTATCCGAATAATCCCAATTAATTCCTGTATTTGTTGTTTTGGAAACAAAACTATAATCGCCATATCGTGAGCATGAATATCCTGTATTACCATTTACAAAATAAATACTTCTGTAATCGTGATAATATCCGTATGTATGTTGAACCCAGTTATCCCCACCGTTCGTAGTTTTATTTATCGTATTGGAACTTCCTGCGACAAAACCTGTTTCCGCATTCAGGAAATAAATATCATTAAATTCATGACCTACAGCTCCGGGTTTTGAAATCCAGTTATTTCCTCCATCAGTAGTTTTTACTACTACATTATATTTGCCGCCTGCATATCCTGTGTTTTGGTCGACAAAAAATATTGTAAAATAACAAGTTGAAAGACCTTCAAGTATAATAGACCAATTTAATCCTCCATTTGTTGTTTTTTTAATAATTCCCGGAGTACCATAGTTTGCACCAACTATATAACCTGTATTGTCATTAATAAAAAATAATGAAAAGCACCACGAATTGATATAACTTGTATCCCAGTTATTACCTCCGTTTGTGGTCTTAAATAAATAACATTCGAATGTAGTTCCTATTGGACCAATTGCATAACCCGTATTTACTGATGTGAATTGTATCCTGTTCAAATCTATATTGTAAATCGGATTTGTAACATTGAACCAACCTGATTGAGCATTCGCGAGGAGATACCAACAATTAATGATAAGGAATATATAAACTAGTTTTTTCATAAATATTACTTTTATGATTAATTTAAATGAAAAATTTATTCATTTTAGTATAATTAATTTTTTTGTCTCTACGAAGTCGTTTGTACGCAACTGATAGAAATACATTCCGCTTGCAAGTCTGCTCCCGTCAAATGTAACCTCATAAGTCCCCGGCTGCAATTTCTCGTTAACAATTGTCGCCACCTCTCGTCCAAGTAAATCAAATACTTTCAAAACGACATTTATCCCCCTTTGTAGGGGGTAGGGGGAGGTTACGTCAAATTTAATCTTTGTAATTGGATTAAACGGATTCGGATAATTCTGCCACAACTGATATTTATCCGGGATTTCGGTTGATATGTTCTTGATGCCGATTATTTCGATTGCAGAGCGTCTCCAGATATTATTTGAATATGTTCCCGCAAAAACGTAGTCATTCGCAAAAAACATGCATTCGAATCTGAGTACGGTATTTCCGAAGCCCTGATTCTTCGTAATCCAGTTCTGCCCTGAATTGGTCGAGTGGTATATGCATCCCGAGTAGTCATTCGCTGCCGCGAAAATATTGGAACTGCCGTACGCAGCAAGTGATGAAATCTGAAGGTGCTGAATTCCGCTATTGGCTTCAGTCCAGTTGTTTCCGTTATCAGTGGATTTGTATATGGCACCTCCGTAATATGTACCCGCGAATAAATCTGTTCCAAGAACTTCAAGAGCCTTTATGTTTAATGTAGTGAGTCCGTTGTTACATGCAGTCCAGTTTATACCATTGTCAGTTGATTTGAATACACCGTGTCCCGATGTGCCCGCAAAGAGAGTACCGCTAAACTTTACGAATGAAGTGGGTGTTTTTTCGGTCCAGTTTGCGGATATCCAGTTTACTCCGCTGTTAGTCGTGTAATACAAACCTCCACTGAAGCCTGCATACACGTAATTATTCGAAGCGTAAAGCACAATCGCGTATAATGACGGCAATCCGTTCATCACTTCAGTCCAGTTTAGTCCAAGATTTGATGACCGGTAAATTTTCGGATTTGTGCCTGAAGAGGAAATAAAAACGTTGTTTCCCTCTGAAGTTATTCTATATATAAATATGCTGTCGATTCCGTTGTTTCTTTGTATCCAGGTGCTTCCGTTATCTGAAGAAAGAAAAACTCCTTGCATCCCAGCTGCAATTATCAGGTTTGTGTTAATGTTTGTTATTCCCGTTACCCTCGTTGCGGGAGAATTAAGATTTATCCACTGGGGGACTGCGTATCCCGAAATCATCAGTGATAAAATCAATAACGCCGGTATAAAGAAAGTTTTGTTTTTCATTTTCTTTATTTTATTCCTGTAATATTTCAAGTATGTGTTTTCCAAGAATCAAAACAGTATTTTTATTTTACTAATATCATTCGTCTTGTTTCGGTGTATGTATCTGTTTGCAATCTGTAGAAATATATTCCGCTGGCGAGATTTTCTGCATCAAACATTACTTCATATTTTCCGGGTTTTAACTTCTCATTTACGAGAATTGCAACTACTCTTCCTAGTAAATCAAATACAATTAATTTCGCAAATCCTGCATTTGACATTTGAAATTTAATATTTGTCATAGAGTTAAACGGGTTCGGATAATTCTGGTATAACTGATATTTATCCGGAACTTCCGCTGAAATATTTTTAACGGAAGTATAATAAGGCAACAGTGTAAAATTAATATTACTCATCGTTCCGCCTGTTGCCGTGACTATTGTGCTGTTGGAATAATATCCCGGTCTGTTTGTAATTATGTTGTAAGTTCCTGCCTGTATGTTATTTATTATATAATGACCGTCATTTCCTGAAATCGCAAATCCTTTAATAATGTTGTTTAATTTTGCATAAACAAGTGCTTCATTTAGCCCCGTCTTCTGCTGTTTAAATACCGTTCCAGAAATTAATCCCTGAGATTGAGTTACATTAGTTCTTATTACACCCACATTTATGTTCGTAAGATTGGAATTTACATATAGTTTTGTTGCTGTTTCCCAGTTAATGGATGAAGGATAGAAAGTGGGAATAAAGTCAACTATAGGGGTTGAGTTCGGATAAGGTCTGATATAAACTGAATCAATTCTTACATTAGGCAGTGAGTAAGTACCGTCGGGTAAAATTCCTGTGGAATCTACCGTTTCAAGTTCCAGAGTATTAATATGAAGTTTAAGTGCCTTTACATAACCACCTGTGACGGGTTGATTGTTATCAGCGTATCTGACAATGCCGGAGACAGCGTAATTTTGGATCCCTATTAAATCCGAAAGCGGGCGCCGCCAGACGGAATTGCCGTAAGTACCTGCAAAGATATAATTGTTTGTGATAAACAAAGGACGAACAAATGGATTAGTAAGACCTTCATTTTTTTGAGTCCAGTTTTGTCCGTTATTTGTGGAAAGCCAGATGCCACCATAATATGTTCCTGCGAGAATAATATTTTCGTATATGAAAAGCGAACGAATATCTTGATTATTTAAAGCCGTTTGAGTCCAGTTTTGTCCGTTATTTGTAGAGCGATAGATACCGTTTGGATTTGGATAATCTGTTGTTCCCGCAAAAATATTATTTCCGATTATTGCAAGGGAAGATATATTTTTATTATTCAAAGATGTTTGTGTCCAGTTTTGTCCATTATTTGTAGAGAGCCAGATACCGCTTGGACTTGAATTATCTGATGTCCCAGCAAAAATAATATTTCCGCTTATTGCAAGGGAAAGAATTGGTTTATTATTCAACGACGTTTGCGACCAACTCTGTCCGCTATTTGTAGATAGATAGACACCGTATGCTCCAGCAAAAATATTATTTTCACTCATAGCAAAAGATAGAACTGTCTCATTATTCAATGCCATTTGCGACCAGCTTTGTCCGTTGTCATTGGATATAAAAATACCGTTATCTGTTCCTGCTAAAATATTATTTCCACTTATAAGAAAGGACCAGACAGTTTTATTATTCAAACTCGTTTGTGTCCATTCCTGTCCATAGTTCGTGGAACGCCAGATACCATAATCATCTGTCCCTGCTAAGATATTATTTCCGGATGTGGTGAGGGAGAGAACAACTTTATCATTTCCCATTCCGTTCGACATCTGAACCCACTGGCACGTACAATTGTTAATAAATAATGAAGAATTGAGAATAATTAAAATTGAAATAAAAATTAAAATCATATTTTTCATTTCGAAATTTCCTTATAATTTAAAACTTTTAATTTCTCTTTATAATCTTTAATAGTTTTCGAATTTTCGAAGTAAGTGTTGAATACATAAATAAGGTTTTCTGCAAACTGCTTGTTTCGTATTATTAAATCGGCTTCCTGATGGCGGGGGAGGGTCTTGTCACTGATGCACATAAAAACGATTTCTCTGTCAAAGATTGTAAAATTCGGAACGGATTTATCGCTGATTCTTAACTGCTCTCCTGCATTCTGATATTTTGATAATATGCCAAGAAAATCTTTTTCTTCTGCCTGTATCCACTTTGAGTTTTCAGGGACTTTAAAATCGAGTGTGTATTCGTAAACAGATTTTATTACTCCGCCTTTTGAAAAGAATTTTACGGCACTTTCATCTATATCATCGGTGATGTATCCTTCGAATTTCATCATAAAAAGAATTTCTTTTTTTGCGGATTTTAATAGGTCGAGAAATTTCTTTTCCCTGTGCTTGTTGTAACCGCGAATCAGTTCAACATTTAGAGCTTCTTCTTTTTTTGCTTTTGCTTTGTGAAGCGGTTTTAGTCTTGAAAGTGTTTCTTTTAGATTCCTGTCTTCCTGTTCACGCTCTTTTTTTAAGTCTCTTCTGATTTTATCGAAAATAATATCAGGGACAATTAATTCATATTTCAGAATTGAATTTGTTTCGATTTCGTTGCAGTAACCTTTTTCGACGAATGATTTCAGTATGTCATAGATAGAGTTGCGGATTACTTTTGATTCTTTGGCTATTTCGGAGGCAGACATAACATTGCCCTGTAAAAGTGTAACAAATACTTTTGATTCGTATTCTTTAAATCCCAGTTTCTTTAATTTGTCTATAATCTCATTATCCATATTGCTGTAGTTCATAACTACTGCAATATATAATATATGATTTCATTTGTCAAGAGGAAAATGACAGCGAATTTCACACAGACGCAAAGAGGCAAAGATGCAATTCAATTAAAAATTAAAAATTATGAATATATAATAACCGCTAAGACGCAAAAACATTAAAAAAATTATTTCTTGCAGACGCAGAGAAAAAAACAAATTCTAAAATATCACATTTGTAGTAAAAGACGAATTTTAAGAAAATTCACAAATTATAATATAATAAATTTTACAGGGAATAGACTATTAGTTATATATATTTTTAGAAAGTAATATCGTATATTTAATGAAATTAATTCGTTTAATATGGAAAAGAAAATTAATTATACGGGGCTTGCGATAATACTTGCTTTGGGGTTTGTAATCGGAGCAGTGATTATTTCAAATACGTGGAAAAATGTTTCCAGCAGAAATGTTACTATAACCGTAACAGGGTCTGCGTCAAAGGAAATAAAATCCGACCTCGGTGTATGGGACGGTTCATTTTCAAGTGAATCGGCATCAATGCAGGAATCTTATGCAAAACTTCAGGAGTCAAACAAGAAAGTAAAAGCATATCTTATTGCTTTCGGATTCACGGAAGAACAAATTAAATTTTCCGCGATAAATACAACCACTTTATATGAATCAAAACAAGGTACTCCGACTGTATATTACGGTGAAAACGTCGGGACGGGAAGAATTGCAGGTTACCGTTTATCACAAGGGGTTTCTATAGAATCGGGTGATGTTGATAAAATTGACAAGTTATCGCGTGAAGTTACGGAATTAATCAATCAGGGGATTGCTATTAATTCGGCTCCTCCGAGATTTATTTACACGAAACTCAGTGACCTGAAAATTGAAATGATTGGCTTAGCAACGCAGGATGCAAAAATCCGTGCGGAACAGATTGCACAGGCGACAGATAACGATGTAGGAGAGGTTCGCTCTTCGAGGACGGGTGTAATTCAGATAAATGCAAAGAATTCGACGGAAATATCGGATTACGGGATTAATGATACCTCGTCCCTTGAGAAGACAATAACGGCGGTAGTGAATATCAGTTTTTCGATAGACTGATTTTTTATTTTACTACTTAGGGCACTGAGAACACAAAGAGAAAAATAGATATTTAAATCTAATGAAAACTCCGTAGGAGTTATATGTTAATAGAATTCGTACAACTCCTACTCCTACGGATTTGAGAAAGGAGTGGCATTCCGAATCTATTAATATATTACTCCTATCGGAGTAAAGAAAATGTTAAAGAACGGTTTAAAAAATAATTAAAAATCAGCAGGGGATTATTTCACGATTGTCCATAAGGGAGATGAACAGCATCAGATAATCACGGAGATGGCGTGTGATTAAAAAATTATCTTTTATATGGCTTCTGCCGTTTACACCGAGTGCTTTTGCGTAATCAGGTTCACTAAGCAGTTGCTTCAGATAAAATGCCGTTCCTTCAATTGAATAACTCAATATTCCCGAATACTGATGCTTGATTTGCAGAGGAATACCGCCCACCGCTCCCGCAATAACGGGTTTGCCTTTCCATAATGCTTCCGCTACAGTGAGTCCAAATCCTTCTTTTAATGATTTTTGCATTACAACTGTTGAAGCTCTCTGCAGAGCATTAATCTCAATATCACTTGAAGGCGGTAAAAATAAAACAAATATATCTTTATCGTTTTCGGAAGCCGCTTTGACTTTTGCGAGGACTTCCATACCTTCAGGGTCGTCTGTTGCACCGCCGCCCGCAAGTACCAGCTGGCAGTCAACATATTTTTTTACCGCTTTGTATGCATCAATTACACCGAGAGGGTCTTTCAGATAATCAAATCTTGAAATCTGCGTTACAATTTTTCGTGACGTATCTATCCCGAATTTTTCTACTATTTTTTTTATTTTTTCTTCAGGCAATTCTTTATTCTTATCTGCAAGCGGGTCAATTGAAGGCGCGATTAAAAATTGAGGGACATCGAATTTTCTTGCAAATGCCGGTGCGGAGAATACCGCGGCTTCGTACTGATTGATGTATGTGTTCAGAAAATTCATTACGACATCCTGAGGTTCAGTAAAATCAATATGGCAGCGCCACGCCCAGTGCTTGCCGATTTCTTTCTTTTTCTCGATAAGTACAACCGGCTGGGGGTCGTGTATGAGGAATATATCGTGATTGAAATCGAAATCTTTCATATTGTCCCTGTTGACTGAAACGAAGAACTCAAAGTCATCATCCGTGAGATTTACGGGAACTCCGTGCAATGCATTATGAAAATCCTTTGTAATTTTGAAAAATCTTTCATTACCTTTGATTACTTCCCATTTCGTATCAACGTTCAGTTGTTTCAGAAGCGGAATCATCCTCGTCAGTATTTCGGCGACACCGCCTCCGACTGCCGTGGAATTAACGTGCAGAATTGATTTGCCTTTTAACTTTTCGGCAAGTAAGAATAAACCGTCAATCGTTTCTTTTCCAACAATAGGAATATATTTATTTATTTTTGGCATATCCGGTAATTATTTGAATTATTTTAATTCTTAATTTTTCAAGTGTCATATTATACGGGTCAATTAAATTTAATTTCATTGCTGCTTCATCTTCGCCGATATCGAAAAGCCATTGGGAAAAATCGTTATATTTTTTCCCGTATCTAAGTTTGGCGGCAAATATATGATAGAAGAAAGGATTGTAATCTATTTTGTTCAAAACCTCCAGAAATTCTTTAATATTTTTTGCTTTGTACTTTGTGGACAGGCAAATTGTTTTGCAGGACATGAAGTGAAACTCGTCTCCGTGCAGACACTTGTGGTAAAATATATCTTTCGTATTACCGTCGTTAAATACGGATAATAATTTCCAGCGGAGTTCGCCTGTATTGTTGCAGGCAACAATATTTATGCTGGCGATTTTTTCGGCAAACATTTTCATATTCAGCGCATTCCTTACCCAGTAAGCAAAATCATTCGGGGGTTCGGGAATTAACAATATGTGCTGTTTAAGGAATCTGTGTGTATGGTAATATATACTTGCATCGGGTACTGTTTTTATATTACTTTTTAATTCCTCGAGGTTCTTTACTTTTATCCCGAGTAGTATAGGAATAATATATTGAGTTTTAAATTCAAATGTTTTATTCATAAGTAATTCGTTTTAAAAGGTTAATTACTTCATTGATATCAATCAGATTGTATTTGGCAAAACTGAATGACAAACCTACTTTTATTGTGTATGCGGATTCAGGTAAGGATTTAAACATTTCTTCGTCAGTTTCGTCATCACCGAGCGCCAGAATAAAATCATATTTAAAATCGTTTAAAAATTTCAGTGCCATATTACCCTTACTGACCAAACTGCTTTTAATTTCGAGTACTTTGTTACCTTTTAAAAGTTCGACTTTTTTCTTTTGAGTTAACATTAATAAATTGTCATATACTTCCTGAGCCCTGAATCTGCTCTGTTCGGGATCTGAATTCCTGTAATGCCAGGCAATCGAATTCTCTTTATCTTCAATAAATGAACCCGGAAGTAAATCAGTGTATTTTGAAATTATGGTTAAAATGTTTTTCTTCCAGCGGTTGTCAGGTTTCCTGATTTTTTCCCAGTGACCTTTTTCATTGCGCCACCAGAGTCCATGTTCGGCTACAATTTTAAAAGGTACATTCTTAAACCAGTTACTCAAAGTAGTTCTGTCTCGTCCGCTTATTAAAACTATGTCAGTATTTTTCAGTTTTGATAAATCAGTTAACAATTTTAATAAATCCTCTTTCGGAAATGCGAGTTGCGGATGATGACTGAAATCGACCAGTGTTCCGTCGTAATCAAGAAAAATTATTCTCTGTCCGGCAGATTTGTAATCTTTTAGCATTTCCCTAATGATATTTCCATCGAGATATTGAAATTCCCTTTTGCTTTGAATTTTCTTTATATCATCAAGAGTATGAAGAAAATCTCCTGCCCATTTTTTTACATTATATCGTTTTAACCGTATCTGCATAATCGTGTTTCTCATTACCTGCTCTCCTTCTTTCATATTTAATGCATAGTTGATTGCATCACCTATTTCATTGCTGTCATTAGGATTAACAATTATTGCCTCGCCAAGTTCTCTTGCCGCTCCTGCCATTTCACTTAGTATAAGGACTCCTTTTTTGTTTTTGCGGCATGTTATATATTCTTTTGCAATCAGGTTCATTCCGTCTCTTAAAGGTGTTATTAATGCTATGTCCGATACGTTGTAAATTCCGGCAAGAGCGTTCAGGGGAATCAATCTATACTGGTATATTATCGGCATCCATCCGAGAGTTCCGTATTTTCCGTTTAAATATCCGACGAATTCGTCAATTTCTCTTTTCATTTCTGTATATTGTTCAACACCGATTCTGGATGGAACGACGACAAGCAGCATAGTTATTTTTTCTAACCATTCGGGATATCGTGTGAGAAAATTCTCGTAACCCTTTAATCTGTTTATTATACCTTTTGAGTAATCGAGCCTGTCGATGGAAAGAAGCAATTTTGTGTTTTCAAGCGTTTTTTGTATCTCGTTTTTTTCATTGATTGCTTCTTCGGAATCAACGGCTTTGTAAAACTTCTCATATTCAATTCCCATCGGGAATGAGTCAACTTTTACTGTTCTGTCAGGAAGATATACCAGTCCTGAATCGTGGTCGAAACCTGTTAAGTGCATTACCGAATGAAGGAAATCCCTTGCATAATCAAATGTGTGAAATCCTATTAAATCGGCTCCGAGCAGACCTTCAACTATTTCTTTCCGCCATTCTTTCGGAAGCAGACGGAATAATTCATAAGACGGGAAAGGAATATGCAGGAAAAAACCGATTTTGAGTTTTGGAAGTCTCTTTCTTAATAATGCCGGAAGCAGCATAAGATGATAATCGTGAATCCATATATGGTCGTTTTCTTTTGAAATTTTCAGCGTTTCTTCGCTGAAAATTTTATTTACGTTTTTATACTGCTGCCATTGTTCTGCCTCATAATGAGTATATGAAGGAAAATAATGGAAAAGCGGCCAGAGTGTTTTGTTGCAAAATCCGTTATAAAAATCATCCATCATTTTTTCATCCAAGTGAACAGGATGAATATTGAGTTCACGGCATTTGAGTTCCAATCCGGATTTAATTTTATCCGAAATGTGAATTCCGGGCCAGCCTATCCATTTATACCCCCTTGTATTTGTACTTCCTTTAAGTGAAGCAAGATATGAACTAATTCCTGTTGCCAGTCCGCCGACGCTTTCCTTTAAATTGATATGGTCTTTTTTTACTTCAACTGTTACCGGTAATCTGTTTGATATTATTAAGAGTCTCATAATTTATTATCAAGGCATAATTATACAAGGGTATGTTACAATAATATAAGTATTTTATATTTATTTTGCAAATAGATAGAGTACATTTTCACGCAAAGTCCGTAGAAAAGCAAAGCTGCAAAGAAAAACGAACAAATCAAAAATTTCCGGCTTGTGGATTTATTCGTGTGAATAAAATATGAATGATGAAAAAATGAACCGTTTTAATGTTTTTTTTCTAACTGTAAAATTTGAAATTTTAATATTAAATTACATAAAAATATCAGTAATATGAAAAATTCAATTTTAATAAAAATTAACCTGCTGATAGCAGCGGTTTTACTAATTTCTATTTTTTCGGTCTTTCAGAAAAATTCAAATACAGTAAATTTAAAAAATCATAAAGAAAGAAAACAGTATCATAAAAGAGAAGCGTCGGGTGCGATGGAATCAATGCAGTTTCTGAATGAAGTCCGTGCTTATCCAGACTCCGATATTCCTGCGGATAAGTATTATAAGGCATACGAATATTCGAATAAAAATCTTTCAAATTCAAATCTTGATAACAGTGTGGACAACTGGACTGTAATGGGTCCGACAAATATCGGCGGCAGAAGTGTTTCTTTTGCTGTTCATCCTGTGGATACCGGAACAATATTTATGGGTTCCGCTTCAGGAGGTTTGTGGAAGTCAACTACAGGAGGACTTGGAGCCGATGCGTGGGATTTGGTTAATACAGGTTATCCTTCACTCGGAATAGGTTCAATTGCAATCGATTCTGCAAATCCGAATGTTATGTACATTGGTACAGGAGAAAATTACGGTTATCAGTATTCAAACAACGGACAAAATATCAGAGTTATGAGAGGTATGTACGGAATAGGAATTCTGAAAACAACAGACGGAGGGACAACCTGGACAAAATCCCTTGACTGGTCATATCAGAATCAAACCGGAGTATGGGACGTAATAATCAATCCGCAAAATTCCGGTATTCTGTATGCTGCAACAAGCGAAGGTATTTATAAATCAAGTAATGCAGGGGGTAACTGGTTTCAGATTCTGGGTTATAAAATGGTAATGGATTTGCTTATAAATCCTGCTAATCCGAATATTCTTTATGCATCTATCGGAAATCTTACTAACAACTCTCCTACACCTATAGCAGAGCGCGGAATTTTTAAATCAACAAATGCAGGTCTTAACTGGTCAAAATTATCAGGCGGGCTACCTGCGGACTGGTCAGGAAAAGCAAATCTTGATATGTATAAGGGAAATCCGGATTATATCTATGCAAGTATATGTAATGACGTAACTTCCTATGTAGGATTTTACAAGAGTGTTAACGGAGGATTAAACTGGACTGTAGGTTCCACTGCGGTTCCGAGCGGTAATCAGGGGTGGTACAATAACGGAATACTTGTAAAACCAAATGACCCGAATACAATTGTTGTGGGAACATTAAATGTTGAAAAATCAACTAACGGCGGAACAAGTTTCTCGACGAAATCAAGCTGGTCAGCATGGTATTCGGGGCAAACTCCTCCCGGTCAGCCTGAAGGACCCGCTAATTTTGTCCACGCTGATGTTCATTATTTTGCTTATAATCCAAAGGACGTAAATAAATTATATGTAGTAACAGACGGCGGATTATACAGGTCGAATAATTTCGGTGAGAGCAATTCGTTTTATTCCTGTAACGGCGGATTTATCACTTCGCAGTTCTATGCCTCTTTTGGAAACTCTTATCAGGATTCAAACTATTGCATCGGCGGTCTGCAGGATAACCGTTCGGCTTTTTATCAGGGCGATCCTGCGGGTGCCTGGTATAAAACTTTCGTCGGTGACGGATTATCGAGTGCCGTAAATCCGCTTAATGATAATATCGTCTATACTGAATATGTTTACGGTGACATTGCCCGTTCTATTAACAAAGGTGTAAACTGGTCTTATCTTAATCCTCCGAATAATGGTAATTCCACTTATTATTGTTTCTGCGCTCCTTTTCGAATTGCAAAGTCCAATCCTGCAGTTATTTATGTAGGCAGTCTTGGGGTGTATAAATCAACTGCTTCAGGTTCAGGCTGGACTTTCACAGGTTCAGGGGTAATTACAAGCAAAGTACTGTCGCTATGTGTTTCGGAACATACATCCGACACTGTATATGCCGGGACTGTTTCTCCGAATGCTTCAATATACAGAACCCTGAACGGCGGCACAAACTGGAGTATCATATCTGCCGGTCAGTTACCTGACAGGTATGCTACCGATATTGCGATAAATCCGAATGATGCTAAAATTGTATATGTAACATTTGGAGGATTTGGTACAGGTCATATTTATAAATCCACAAATGCAGGGACTAACTGGACAAATATAACGGGTAATTTACCGGATGTTCCTCATCAGGCGATAGTGGTTGACCCTCTTTATCCAAATAATATTTATGCAGGTAACGACCTTGGAGTATATACTTCTACCAACGGCGGACAGAACTGGAGTGAATATTTGAACGGTATGCCTTACTCTCTCGTTTTTGACCTGACAATTTCTTTTCAGAAAAGAAAACTTCGTGCGACAACTCACGGGAACGGAGTATGGCAGAGAAATCTTGTAAGCAATCCGTTAAATGTGAAATTAACTAACAGTAATATTCCCGATAAATTTGAATTCGGGCAGAATTATCCGAATCCGTTCAATCAATCTACAATGTTCAATTTTCAATGTTCAATGGCAGGAAATGTGAAAGTTCAGATTTATAATCTTTCAGGGAAAGAGGTGGCTGTACCGGTAAATGAGAATTTACAGGCCGGAAGTTACAGTGTGAGGTTTGATGCAGGTGATTTGCCGAGCGGTGTTTATTTTTATCAGATGAAAGTTGGTGGAGAAATAGTTCAGGCAAACAAGATGATTCTGACAAAATAATCCGGCAGAGCAGTCTTTTGGAATGTTGATAATCCGGAGGACTGTCCTGCAAAAAATTTAATTTATTTCCATATAATTCAAATCCTTTCCATATGTTTCTTCAAGATTTCTTGCGGCAAGATATGCAATCAGGATGCAGATTAAACCTACAAACAGAGCAGAGTAGACAATTCCGACCGGTGATGCGAGATACTGGAAAAGTAATGTTGCGGGAACGACAGCACCTCTAACAAAATTTGGTGCGGTGCTCGTAACAGTTGGTCTTATATTGTTTCCGAACTGTTCCGCTGCATTTGTAACGAATACAGCCCAGTAACCGCCGGAAACTCCGAGAAAGAAACACATGACATAAAAAAATTCAATTCCAAACCTGTTGAAAAATAAAAATATAACAATATTTATTGTAGTAAAGACTATAAATCCCTTGATAATAATTTTTCTCGTTTTAAAAATCTGGCTTAAAGAGCCGCTTATGAAATCTCCGAAAGCGAGACCTAAATAACAGAATAATACAGCCGTTCCAGCATTAACAGGAACAGCAAATTTGAATGCTTTTGAAAATTCGGGTGAAAAGGTTATTAATACTCCTATAATGTACCATATTGGTACACCGATTGCGATGCTGTATAAATATTTAAGAAATAATTTTTTATCTTTAAACAGCAAAAAAAAGTTGCTTCTGCTGACATTGTGAAATTTTATTGAACTGAATAAACCTGCTTCATACATACTGAATCTCATAATAATGAGCAATATTCCCAGTCCGCCTCCAACTAAATATGCAACTCGCCACTGAAACAATTCAGCGAAAAGGGCAGCAAATATTGCTCCAAAAATACCAATAATTGCTATTATCATTGTCCCGTAAGTTCTGAATTCTTTCGGCATAATTTCCGGGAAAAGAGTTATACCTGCGCCCAGTTCACCGGCAAGTCCTACACCTGCGATAAATCTAAGTAAAGCATAAGTCGGAATATCCTGAACAAATCCGTTCGCAATATTGGCAATTGAAAAAGCAAAAATTGAACCGAATAAAGCTGAAATCCTGCTTTTTTTATCTGCTATAATACCCCATAGAATTCCCCCGACTAATATTCCAAGCATTTGCATATTCAGAAGGAAAACTCCGTCAGAAAATAATTTATTACCCTCTGCACCAAGTTCCTGCAGTGAGGGGATTCTGACTATGCTGAATAAAATTAAATCGTATATATCCACAAAATAACCGAGAGCGGATATAATCAGCACAATTGCTATGTTACGGTTTGTGTTCTGTTCCATCAGTAGTAAAATTTATTTTGACTATTTTTCCATCTTGAGAAAATTTTTATTGCTTTGCTTCTTAAATATTGTTTTGCGGGAATTGTTCTTTCCGAAGGTTTTAAAGAAATTTCCCTGTATATATTATCGTCCTGAAAACCTATTCTGCCTGCATCTTTTCTTGTATTTGCATAATAAATCTTTGAGATTCTCGCCCAGTATATTGCAGATAAACACATCGGGCAGGGCTCGCAGCTTGTATATATTTCACAGTTATCGAGCCGGAATTTTTTAAGTTTCCTGCACGCTTTTCTGATTGCTTCTATTTCCGCGTGCGCGGTCGGGTCGTTTTCGGAAATCACTCTGTTTACTCCGGTTGAAATTATTCTGCCATTTTTGACTATTACCGCTCCGAATGGTCCTCCGCTTTCTTTATTAATATTTTTAGCGGATAATTCTATTGCCTTCATTAAGAATTCTTTACTGTAAGCCATTTACTTGATTTTTTGAATTATCTTTTCTCTTTGAGCGGTAAATGTTTTATTGCTGTAAACCGATATTGCCTTATCTATTGATTTTAATGCTTCGCCATAATTATCGAGTCTGTAATAAAATTCCGACAGCCTGTAATAAAGACTGCCTTCATTTACGCTTCCCTCAACGTAGGGAAAACTTTCATTGCATAATCTGATACCAAGTTCGATTTTTTCTTTATCTGCGTTTTCGTCGCGCATAATCGAGTATGCATATGTCAGCAGATATTGTCCGTAACTAAATCTTATGTCTTCATCATTCACGCCGTAATTATCGAATGCTATCTTGTATTGTTTTGCTGCTTCTTCGTAATTTTCGTTATTCTGGTAGTAATATTCCGCAACCATAATCGAAACGGTTTTTAATACATCACTACCGGGATAATCTGAATTGAAGTTCTTTAGGCTTTGAATATCGTTTGTCAGTAATGCAAAATACATTTTTGCATTATCCGCATATCCTGAAATATTATCTGAATCAATATTTAATACTTTTTCAAAATATTGTTTTGACTGGGCTGCACTTCCGTAATCAAATAATTTTTTACCAATAAGGAAATTTGCCTCTGTATTGTACGGGTTGATTTCAAGTTTGTTTTTTAAATCGTCGTAAGTATTTACACCGCTATTGAAATCTTTCATCAGTTGCAGAAATTCACCAGGTCTGAAAAATCCTACTATTCTGTCAATTTCTTTTCCCTCCGGGTCAACAAAAACTATGGTAGGATATCCTTTAACATTATATTTTTTTACAAGTTCCGGTCCTTCTCCCTTTTCCGCATCAATTTTCCAGTTGATTTGATTTGTGTTTGCATATTTGGAGACTTCCTTATCTGTATAAACCACTTTATCCAGTTCCACACACCATTTACACCAGTCGGTGAAAAAATCTATCATCACATTTTTGTTTTCGGATTTTGCTTTTAAAAGGACCTCGGAAAACGAGCCGGTCTCGAATTGTATCTCTTCCGAATATGCAAATAAAGGTATTATTACAAAAAATAATAAGAACGAAAAGTTTTTTCTCATTTTTATAATTCAGATTTTATTAACATGTAAATTTAATTCCTGCAACAGACAAATTAAAGGATATTTAATTTGTCTGATTTTTTATAATATTTTTCTCTGTATTTTTTATTTTTTACGGGAAATTGACTTACTTTTCTTTCAGGTCTGTGTGAAATAAATTCCTATCATAAATGAAAAATATGTTTTAATTTTTATAAAAAATATTATTTATGAAAACAAAAAAACTCGGAAACACTGATTTCGAAATAACGGCGGTAGGTCTGGGGGCATGGGCAATAGGCGGTGCAGGATGGGAGTTCGGCTGGGGTAAACAGGATGACGATGATTCTGTAAAGGCGATTCATAAAGCAATTGATTCGGGGATTAACTGGATAGATACAGCCGCAGTTTACGGGCTGGGGCATTCCGAAGAAATTGTCGCAAAAGCACTGAAAGGAATGAAAGCAAAACCTTATGTATTCACTAAATGCGAACTAAGATGGGACGAGAACGGGAAAATCTACAACAGTATTAAGAAAGAATCCGTAAAATATGAATGCGAGATGAGTCTGAAAAGACTGCAGACTGATGTAATAGACCTGTATCAGATACACTGGCCGAGTCCTGACAATGAAATCGAGGAAGGTTGGGAAGTTCTGCAGGAACTTAAAGCCGATGGAAAAATCAGATTTGCGGGCGTTTCAAATTTCAGTGTCGAACAGATGGAGCGGATAATGAAAATTGCGCCTGTAAGTTCACTTCAGCCGCCGTATTCACTGTCTCACCCCGTAACGGAAGAAGAAATTATACCATATTGCGAAAAAAACAATATTGGAGTTATTGTTTATTCTCCGATGATGTCCGGATTATTGTCCGGGAAAATGACAAGAGAAAGAATTGAAGCATTACCTGATGATGACTGGCGGAAGAGCAGTTCTCAGTTCCGGGAACCAAGGCTTACAAGAAATCTGCAAATCGTCGAAAAATTAAAGGAAATCGGGAAGAAATATAATGTTGAAGCAGGCGCTGCTGCGATAGCATGGACTTTAAGACTTAGTGGTGTTACAGCCGCAATTGTCGGAGCAAGAAATCCGGAACAGATAGATTTGCTTATTTCCGCAGGTAATCTAACTCTGAATGAAAATGATATTGATGAAATGAAAAAGTTGATAACTTAAAAATTAAAAGACATATAAGACTGAATTACAAAATTCTTTCCTGAGATTAATTTTTGAATAATAAAATTTCATTTAAATCTGTTACAGTTCGCCCGGAGTTATCTTTTATTAAAAAAAAACATCCTGCTAAATTATCAGCGAATGTTTCTCTGTTTGGAAATGAGAAAAATGAGAAATCTGTATTAATAACTTAAAGGAAATATATTCTATTTATCGTTTAATTCTGACTCTTCAGCAATACTTCGTTTATTGCCTGCACAAATCCTTCTTTCGTCAATGCACCGACTGCCATTTGCGGCTGACCGTCTTTCGGAACGAATAACAGTGAAGGTATGCTTCTGATTCCGAATACGGAAGCGAGTTCCTGTTCCTTTTCGGTATCGACTTTGTATATCATTATTTTTCCGTCGTATTCTTCAGCAAGTTCCTCAAGTACGGGGGCAATCATCTTGCACGGTCCGCACCAATCCGCGTAAAAATCTATTATACACGGAACCTCTCCTTCATATTTCCATTCCTTGTTCGTTTCGTAATTGAATACTTTCTCCTTGAATGTCTGTGCTGTTAAATATTCCATATTTTTTCCTTTCTCGGTTTTTGTTCCTTTATTATCCGGTTTTACGGTTTGTTCTGTAATCTGATATTTATTTTCGGTTGTCTGACTGTCGGATGTATATGCAAATACAAGTAAAATTCCGACAAGAACTGTCAACCCTGCTGTCAAAATGTATATTTTTTTGTTTTTCATAATTAATTGTTATTAGCAATAATTGTTAATAGCAACTTATATAAATTAAACTTCAATGTCAAGAGAAAATTTTATGTATTTTTGAATATAGTTGAAATCAGCGTTTTTGAAATAATAAAAAATCAGTTTACAGACTTATACTTAAACTGCAGGTCAGCACTGTATAAAAATAATTTGTATTATACAAATATTTTTATGCTTGACATATTACAAATAATTTATGAAAATCAGTCGAATCTGTAAAATCAGTATTTTAATAAAAATTTGTCAGTAACCAAATCTATGTTATACAGCAGATTATATATTGAAATTAATGAAGTTTGGAATTATTTTAAAAGATAAATCTGAAAAATCGATGAATTATAAAATTAAATATTTACCTTATCTGCTCATTGCGTTATTCTGCATATTCAATTCAGGTTGTAATCTATTAACCGATCCGGGCAGTACAAATGCGGCTGATTTAATCGGCGTGTGGGAGTTATACAAACAAACAGGTGCTTTACAGGATGTATGCCCGAACGAGATACTGAAATTAAGCAGTGACGGAGTAGCAAAATTACAATGTCCGAATCAGACGGAAATTATCAGAAATTATACTGCGGTTAACGGAGTATTGACATATACTCAAACCGGTGTAAGTTTTGATTTTTACGTAGTCACTAAAGCCAGCACACCTACTCTTGAGCTTTACGGTAAGAATGTTTCAAGAAATTTATTTTACAATAAAATCAGTTCGGTTCCGACCGGGAAAGGTTCCGGTTCCGGAGGATTCAGCACGAACTCTTCCGAAAACATAAATCAATAATTATATGAAAAAATTAATTTACATTCTGACGGCTATTTTTTTCTCTATCTTGATTAATACATCCGGTTTTTCAACAGAAAAAAAGAATGAAAGTTTTTATTCAGGCATTATAACTAAATTAAAAAACCTTAACAACCTGTTATATAAACAAGACCTTAAATTATTTACGGTAGATTATGATAAATCACTGAAAGCCGGGTTAAATGAATATTCAGCGGAAGCGACAATTCTTGCATTAAATTTAAACAGTCTTGAGTTATTTTATAAAAATCCTGATGATAACATAAATTTCATAATACCGACCGAAACCGATAAAATAGTACTTTCATTAAAAAGAACGGAAATACTGGAAAATGATTTTGATTTAATTTCTCTTAATAAAGACGGTAAGAGAAAAAAAATAAAATACATTCCCGGTTTATACTACTGCGGAATGATTAAAGGGAAAAGCGAATCATTTGCTGCTGTTAGTATTTTCAAAAACAGTATAATGGGAATAATATCAGATGAACGCGGGAATTTTGTAATTGGTGAATATAAAATACAGGGCAGGAATAATTCTTATGTCTTTTATAATGATTTGGACTTAAAAATCAGGAGTAAGTTCAAATGCAGAGTCGGTGATATACCGGATAAATTTTATAAAACCGGCTACAATATAAAAAATCGTTTTAATGAACAAATGCATCCGGATCTCCAAAAACTACCTGTTAAAATGTACTTTGAGGCAGATTATGAGCTGTATAAGGATTTTAATTATAATCTCAACGATGTAGGAAATTTTGTAACCGGATTTTTTAATGTTGTTTCTTATATGTATCAGAGGGAAAATATTCCATTTACATTAAAATCTATAGAAGTATGGACAACAGCAGACCCTTATTCATACTATGAAGACCCTTACACAATTCTAATGTTGTTCGGAGGGAACAGCAAGGATGATTTTGAAGGGAATCTGGCGCATCTTATATCTTCAGGTCATAATCAGCAATTAGGCGGAATAGCATGGGTAGGGGTTTTATGTCAGGAGTTCAATTCTTTGGATTCTTCCGGCAGATTTGCATTCAGCAATATCGAACCGGATTATAACGGATTTCCCACTTATTCGTGGACAGTTAATTGTGTTACGCACGAAATCGGACATAATCTCGGTTCTATGCACACTCATGCCTGCTGGTGGCCCTTACCGAACAATACTATAGGCGCACTTGATTCCTGCTATTATGCCGAGCAAGGTTTTTGTTTTCCGACTCCGAAACCTTCGGTCGGAACAATTATGAGTTACTGTCATTTATGGATAGGGCAGGGAGGGAGTGTGAATTTTAATCTTGGATTCGGACCTTTACCCGGAGATACAATAAGACTAAGATACAATCAGGCAGGGTGTCTTGACAGGGAACTGAATTCATCCGAAAACCCAATTGTATATGACCTTGCTCAGAATTTTCCAAATCCGTTTAATCCTACAACAACGATTAAATATGCTGTTCCTGAAGATGCAGTAGTAAAAATAACAGTTTATGATTTATCGGGTAAGGAAGCAGCCGTTCTTGTAAATGAATTCAAAAAGGTCGGATTTTATAACGTGATATTCAACGCATCGAATCTTCCAAGCGGAGTGTATTTTTACCGAATGCAGGCAGGTAATTTCTCTCAGACCAAGCAGATGATATTTTTAAAGTGAATCAGAAATTTTGGCATTCTTAATTTTGTTGAAAATGACAAAATTTCGGGATTTTCCGCCTTTCGCATCCTGCTCTGGGCTATATGACAAATATAAGTCAATATTGACGAAATCCTGTCTTATGTTTCAAAATTACTATTCCAAATTTTTACATTCACAAATGACTTTAAATTGTGTAAATTCTTATTGATATATGAAGAGTGTCTCAATACATACAGTAGGCTGTAAGTTAAATTACAGTGAATCGTCTTATATTTCACGGCAATTTACAGAAAAAGGTGTCGAATTAAAACCTTTTGGTGAAAAAACGGATATTTTCATACTTAATACCTGTACCGTAACTGCTCAGGCAGACAGGGAATGCAGACAGTTAATCAGGAGTGTACTCAGGAATAATCCTGATACTTTCGTTGTTATTACAGGTTGTTACGCTCAGCTTCGCCCGAATGAAATTGCGGAAATTGATGGCGTGGATTTAATATTTGGTTCTGATGATAAATTCAGAATTATTGATTATTTATTTGGCGAACAGAAAGATACATTGAGTTGTATTGATAAAAAACCTTCAGGGAAAACAGATATTATTATTTCATCATTAAACGGCGGAGGTTTTATCGGCGAAGCATATTCTTCAGATGTGGATTCAAGGACAAGGGCTTTTCTGAAAATTCAGGACGGATGCGATTATAATTGTTCCTTCTGTACAATTCCGCTTGCAAGAGGGAAATCCCGTTCTCTGGCTCTCGAAAAGGTTATTGAAAATGCACAGAAAATAATTGATTACGGTTATAAAGAAATTATACTAACAGGAGTCAACATAGGAGATTACAGTGACGAAAGCGGAAATACATTTTTCAATCTTTTATGCGGATTAAATAAACTTAATATCAGCAGAATAAGGATCAGTTCCATAGAGCCGAATTTATTAAACGCTGATATATTAAATCTTGTTAAGACATCGGATAAATTCTGCAACCATTTCCACATTCCTCTGCAAAGCGGAAGTCCTGAAATACTGAATTTGATGCGAAGAAGATATAATGTTAATTTATATGAAGAACTGATAAATAAAATCAGCGAGATTATTCCTGAAGCGGGTATAGGTGTTGATGTTATAATCGGATTTCCCGGAGAAACCGATTATCATTTCAATGAGACTTATGATTTTATTAATTCTCTTACTGTATCATACTTACACGTATTCAGTTATTCAGAAAGACCTGATACTCGTTCTGTCGGATTACCTATGAAAGTATCAACTTTTGATAAAAAAGTCCGAAGCAAAAAATTAAGAGAACTTTCGGAAGTTAAGAAAAGCAGTTTTTACAAAATTAATGAAGGGAAATATGCCGAAGTGTTATTCGAAACGGAAAAAAACGGTTATATAGAAGGATGGACGGGGAATTACGTCAGGACAAGGATAAAAGCAGACGTAAAAATGGAAAATGAAATTTTTAAAGTTAAACTATTAAAATCCGAAGGCATAAAGCCGGTTGAATGTGAAATAATTAAATAAATTTTAATTTTATGAAAGTATTTTTAATCAGACATGCGGAAGCAATAGATTACGAAACAGAAACTGTTCGTAATGATGAATACCGTTACATCACACCCAAAGGGCGAAAAACGTCTATCAGCGTGTTCAGAAAAATCAAAGAAGAATTTTTAACACTGGAAAAAATCTATTCAACTCCGCTTATCAGAGGAGTTCAAACTGCAGAAATACTTGCAACGTCATTGAAATTTAAATTCGATGTCGAAGTTGTGAATGAATTACTTTTCGGTTCACCTCCTTCAGGAGTTGCGGATTTAATAAAAAGAAACGCAATATTCGAATCAATTGCTTTCATCGGTCACAATCCGATGATGAGTGAACTTGTGAAAATTCTTTCCGACCGAAAAGACGAACAGTTTGAATTTAAAAAATCCGGCGTATGCTGCATTGATTATAATGTTAGCAACGGTAATGGAAAATTCCAGTGGTATATAAATCCTAAAACACTCGAAATAATCAAATAGTTATTGTGAATTTATTGAGGTGCGAAAAACTGGAATTTTCTTATAATGGTAATTCTTTTATTACAAATTTTGATTTTGAAGTAAATGAAAAGGATTTTATTTCCATAATCGGCAGGAACGGTTCGGGCAAGACAACCCTGATTAAACTTATCTGCGGGCTTATAAGCAATTACGCCGGAAATATTTATCTTCATTCCGCCGATATAAAAAATATCAACCGCAAGGAGATTGCAAAAATTCTTGCTTACCTGCCGCAGTACGGCGTGCCTATGTTCAATCAGATGAAAGTCAGGGATTTCATCCTGCTTGGAAGATATTCTTCAAAAGGCAATACACAGTTCTCATATTCATTTAAAGATAAATCTATTGCGGAAAAATCACTCGAAATACTTAAAATAGAAAATTTAAAGGATAAAAATCTGAACGAGCTTTCCGGGGGAGAAAGGCAGAAAGTCTTAATCGCACTGACTCTTGTTCAGCTTGATATAACTGCGGATTTAAAAGGTAAAATATTAATTATTGATGAACCTTTAACATATCTTGATATAAATCATCAGATAGAAATATTCGAACTGTTAAGTAATCTGAACGGCGAGCGGAATCTGACAATTATAGTAATAACTCACGACCTGAATATTGCGATGAAATATACAAAGAAATCACTTTTGCTCGATAACGGAAAAAACTGCGGCTACGGGAAATCAGCGGAAATAATTAATTCTGATATGCTCAAAAAGCATTTTCTGGTAAAATCACGTATAGTGAATATTGATAATTACAGTCAAATCCATTTTAACTGATAGAAAAATAATTTTATATTGAAGAATAAAAAGAAAAATTAAATAAAGGAAAAAAAAATGGCAAAAGAACTTAAATACAAGAAACTGCAGTATCTTGACAGAAACGAGTCCCAGTACGGACCTACACCGAAATGTTATGAATATTTAAAAAACGTTAAATACGAAGATTTATCCTGGTATTCAAGAGATTTTGAAAAAGGAATTAAATCGAGTTTATCAAAAAGAATTGCTAATGAATTCAATATTAGTGAAAGACAGATAATTCTATCTTATGGAAGCGAGGATTTACTTAAACAGATAATTCATTATTATCTTGACAGAAAGGAAAAAATACTAATCCCAAAAGAAGCATGGTGGTATTATAAGAAAGTTGCTTATGAAGTAGGCGGTTTTAACGTTGAATATCCAATGTACATAGGCGAAGATGAAGGAGTTAAAACTTATTTATATGATGTAGATAAACTGATTCAGATATACGAAAGGGAGCGACCGAGAATAGTATTAATCGCATCACCGAACAATCCGACAGGGAACAGAATGACCAGTAGTGAACTGAGAAGATTTCTTGATGCCTGTCGCGGTGCAATCGTCGTCATTGATGAGGCATACTGGGGATTTGGTTCAACGGAAAATGATTATGTAAAGCCTTATATAGACGAATTTCCGAATCTTGTTATATGCAGAACTTTCTCAAAATATTACGCACTTGCAGGATGCAGAATCGGTTTTGCATTTGCCGGAAAAAATCTTGAGGAACTGATTAATTACTCTACCAGATATCTCGGATATAATCTCATATCGGAAAAACTTGCTAATATATGCCTGGACGACGAAGAGTATTATCGTAAGGTTGCATTTACTATGCAGGAAGATAAAGAATATATGTATGATGAATTCAGTAAAATGGAAGGATTTGTCCCTTACAGGAGTTATGCGAACTTCATGCTTGTCAATATGCCGAAATCAATAAGAAAAGATTTAAAACAATTCCTGAAAGACCGGAATATGCTGATAAAATTTTTAGACGAGGAAGCTTTCAAAACGGAGGCAAGGATTACAATCGGTACCCGCGAGCAGAATCAATATTTAATCGAGTGTATTAAAGAATATTTAAGAACAAGATAAACTGTAAATGGCGAAAAAAAAAGAAGATAAAAGCAAAAAGGAAAAAGATAACTTACTGAAGTACTTACTGATTGCTGTATTCATACTTGCTGCGGTATATATAATATATTCTCTTGCAACAGATAAGAAGGAAACTTCCGTAGTGACACAGCAGAAGAAAGAAAATGTGAAGGAACCGCCCGAGCCTCAGTTTGTAAAACACGGCGAACTTGAATTTTTTAAAAGGAACGGCAAAACTCCGCTTGTGAAAATTGATATTGAAGTAGCAGACAATGATGAAACCAGAGGAAAAGGAATGATGTACAGGAAATCCAATGAACCGAACAGAGGCATGCTGTTTGTATTTCCCGTTGAAGAGGAGCAGTCGTTCTGGATGCAGAATACTTATATTTCTCTGGATATAATATTCGTAAATGCTCAGAAGGAAATCGTGAAGATACATAAGAAGGCAACTCCAAGGTCAACGGCATCGCTTTTATCGGAAAAGAAGGCAATTTATGTGGTCGAAGTGAACGGCGGTTTTACCGATGAATTTGACATAAAAGAAGGCGACAGGATAGACTTTAATTATAAGAAATAATTAAATTAGTTTAAGATTCTGTGCAAAATAACAAAGAAAAGCATGCATTACTCATTTTTAACACAAAAGACACAAAAACTCGCCGAAGAGAGCGAAAAGCATTAAAATATTTTAAATAATATATTTCTTTGTGGTCTCTGTCTCTTTGTCCCGGGTACCCGGGAAGAAATACGAAATACTTGGTGCAGGCTTGGTTAAGAATTTAAAATTAAGGATACTTCTAATCCGATGAACTTGTTCATCGGATTAGAAGTTTTAAAAAAAATGGCAAAAAAAATAACAAGTTCGGATATATTTTTTAACAGGGAATTAAGCTGGATTGAATTCAACAAGAAAGTACTTGAGGAATCGGCTGACAAAAACAATCCGCTGCTTGAGCGAGTAAAATTCTTATCTATTTTCAGTACGAATCTTGATGAATTTTTTATGATAAGAGTTTCCGGACTGAAACGGCAAATATCAGGCGGTGTTAATGAAACGACTTCTGACGGTTTAACTGCTCTTGAACAGCATAAAATGATATTCGACAGGTTGTGTCCGCTCGTAAACGAGCAATACAGAATTTACAATAAAGAAATTATACCGCTGTTAAGAGAAAACGGAATAAATTTTATCAGTTACAACGAATTAACCGAATCCGAGAAATTACGGATTGACAAATATTTTGACGAAGAAATATTTCCGGTACTAACTCCGATAGCGCTTGATAATGTACATCCGTTTCCAAACCTTGTTAACAGAACTATCACGCTCGGAATTATCCTTGATGACCCTGATACAGAATATCGCGAAGAGAAAATATCAGTAATACAGGTACCGGGAAATTTATCCAGATATTATTTCATTGAAGGCAGGGAAGGGTACAATTATATGCTTCTTGAAGATATAATTAAGGCAAATGCCGGGAAATTATTCCCCGGAATGAATGCGACAGTTACATTTGCATTCAGAATCACAAGAAATGCCGACCTTGAACTTGAAGAGGAAGAAGCAGATGATTTATTAAAATTAATTGAGGAGGAAGTTAAAAAGCGAAGACTCGGGATTGTTGTAAGGCTTGAAATAGACAGTGATATGCCGGAAAAATTTCTTAATTTTTTAAAAAAAGATTTAAAACTTTCCGATACTGAAGTTTATAAAATAAACGGTCCCTTAAATTTGGGCGATATAATGAACATAACCAGAATAAATTTAAGGAATTTAAAATACGAAGGATTTTCGCCCAGAATATCGTCATCATTTCAGTTCGAAGAGAATATATTCCGAACAATAAAAAAAGAAGATGTATTTCTTCATCATCCGTATTATTCGTTCAGTGCGGTCAATGAATTTATACAGCAGGCAGCGGAAGACCCTGAAGTTTTTGCGATTAAACTGACTTTATACAGGACAAGCGGTGATACACCGATAATAAAATCCCTTATTGAAGCAGCGGAAAACAATAAACAGGTCACGGCGGTAGTCGAACTAAAAGCAAGATTCGATGAAGAGAACAATATAATCTGGTCGCGCGCACTCGAAAGAGCGGGAGTTCACGTAGTGTACGGTGTGGCAGGACTGAAGACACACTGCAAAATGGCACTTGTTGTGAGAAGGGAAGAAGGGAAAATGAAAAGATACCTGCATCTGAGTTCCGGTAATTACAATCAGATAACGGCAAAATTATACACCGATTTCGGACTGTTCACTGCTGACGAGGATTTCTGCAACGATGCTTCCAATTTATTCAACTACCTGACGGGATTTTCAAAACAAACAGATTACAAAAAATTTCTTGTTGCACCTTTTGCAATGCGAAAAGGTCTGCTGAATCTGATTAATGCGGAGATTGAAAATCACAATAAAT
>JAFGII010000004.1 GCA_016929695.1 Ignavibacteria bacterium | reverse complement strand
TTATTTGATTAATATTTTTTTACAAATTTAATCAATAGCCCTCTTTTTTTATCTACATTTCGTTTTCCGTTTTTGGACAGAGATGGCTCCGCACATTGGACCTCAATAATTATTATATTTTATTTAAGATACCTAAAAATTATATTTGTACAGAGGGGGGGCAAACAGAAAAAAATGTTATCGAAGAAAAATATAGACAGAAAATTAAGAACTATAAAACTCGTTGTCTGCGACGTTGACGGGACACTTACGAATCAGAATAACAAAATCGGGCAGCAGACTAAACTCTATGTGAAAAAATTGCAAGAGAAGGGTATTCTGTTTACTTTTGCCACACAAAGAATTCATTCTTCTGTAGCAGGATATGCAAAAGAACTGGATATAAAAATACCTTTTATGACCATTAATGGTGCTTTAATCAGAGGGTTAAACGGTACTGTCCTTTCAAAAGCTATTATTCCTGAGAAGAAAGTCGAGAAAGCACTCGAACTTGCTTCTAAACATTACGTAAGAGTTGCTTTATGTTATAACGACGATATCTTATATACAGAAGATAATTCAGTGTTGAAAGATTTTATGTACAGACTCGGCTCGAATTACAAACTCGTTGACTCTTATGATAATTACAAAGACCAGGTTCTGGAAATAATTATGCTCGGCAATGAAAAGAAAGTAATCAAGCATATTCAGAAAAGAATGAACTTCCCGTACAGACTTTTTCTTACCGCAAGGTATTACAGGTCAAGTTCAAGATACGGCGTCTATCATCTGGAAATAAGAAAATCAGGTACAACTAAAAAAACCGGTCTGATGAAACTGGCAAAACATCTGAATGTACGTAAAGAAGAAATAGCCGTAATAGGGGACTGGTATAATGACAGGGACTTATTCGAATACGGCGGCTTTAATGTCGCACTTCAGAATGCGGTTCCGGAACTTAAACACATGGCGCATTTTATTACTAACGGGACAAATGAAGAAGACGGCGTAGGCGAATTTCTGGAAATTCTTTATCAAACAGTGTCCTGAATTTTCCCTCAAAAATTTCGTAATAATAACGTATTTTTGTATTTTATATTATTTTATAAATTTTAATCTGATATGAAAAAAATAGTTGAATGCGTGCCGAATATTTCGGAAGGAAGAAATCAGGATATTATTAATGCCTGTGCTGAAGCAGTAAGAAAAGTTAAAGGAGTTACTTTGCTGGATGTTGACCCTGGTAAGTCCACTAACAGAACCGTGTTTACGTTTGTAGGCGATACGGAATCTGTTATCGAAGGAGCGTTTGAGTTTACAAAAAAAGCGTTTGAATTGATTGATATGACGACTCATTCCGGAGAGCATCCGAGAATGGGCGCCGTGGATGTTTGCCCGTTCGTACCCGTTGCCAATGTTACTATTGAGGAATGCGTGGAAGTTTCAAAAAAATTCGGCGAAAAAGTCGGAAAAGAACTTAATCTCCCTGTGTATTTGTACGAGGAAGCATCCGATAATCCCGAAAGAAAAGCGTTGAGACAAATACGCGCAGGCGAATATGAAGGCATTAAAGATAAAATTTATAAACCGGAATGGAAACCCGATTTCGGTCCGCAGGAGTTTAATCCTAAATTCGGTGCGATGGTTACGGGCGTCAGATTTTTCCTCATTGCTTATAACGTAAATATTCTCGGTACGAAAGAACAGGCACACCGCATTGCATTAAATATACGTGAGCAAGGCAGGGGACCGGATGAACCCGGACGCCTGAAGGCAATAAAAGCAATCGGCTGGTATGTGGATGAATATAATATGGCACAGGTCTCTATCAATCTGGATAATTACAAAATTACTCCTCCGCATCTCGCTTTTGAAGAATGCGTTAAGGATGCGAAGGAATTAAACCTTGCCGTTTGCGGCAGTGAACTCGTCGGTCTGATTCCGCTCGAAGCAATGCTGCTCGCTGCGGATTATTATATTAAAAAAGAAAATTTGTTTATTATTGATGAAGCACGGAAAATACGGCTCGTCGTCGAAAGACTCGGTCTGAGTTCAATTTCGAAATTCATTCCGGAAAAAAGAATTATCGAATATATGATTCAGGAAGATGCTAATGAACCGCTTGCGGGAATGACAGTGAGGGATTTTATCGAACTTGTCGGTGCAAGAACATCAGCACCGGGAGGCGGCAGCGTCTCTGCTCTCGCGGCTTCCCTCGGTGCAGGACTCGGTGCGATGATGGGATGGATGAGTTACGGCTCGAAAAAATTTGAACATCTCGATTCGAAAATGAGAAAGTTTATTCCGCCGCTTCACGAAAAAATGAAGGAACTGATTTCTATGATTGATGCCGATACTAATGCTTTCAATGATTATATGCTCGCTGTGAAAATGCCGAAAACTACCGATGAAGAGAAAAAATTGCGAAACGAAAAAATGCAGGAAGGTCTGAAAAAAGCAATTGATGTTCCGCTCAAAGTTATGAGACTCGGAGATGAATGCTGGCAGTGGTTACTCGAAATGGCAAAAGTCGGAAATATTTCATCGAAAAGCGACCTCGAAGTCGGCGCCAAAATTCTTGAAACAGGTATCTGGGGTGCTCACAGAAATGTACTGATTAACCTCCCTCAGATAAAAGATGAAAAATATAAAAATAATGTTATTAAAGAAGGCGAAGAAATTATGGATAGAACTGGAAAAAATTTCAAAAAAGTAGTGAAGATACTGGGCAGCAGATGATGATTCGTATTTCATCCGGTTTATTTCAATAAATTATTTTAAAATTATATTGTAATTTATTCAAAATGACTTTATATTTTACAAAAAGTCATAATGAATTATCCGTATATAATAGATAAAGAAATACTCGGGGGTGAACCGGTTTTTAGAAATTCCCGGGTACCGATAAAAATATTATTTGAATACCTGGAAGCAGGAAAATCAATAACTGATTTTCTTGGGAACTATCCAAGTGTAGAAAATAAATATGTAATTCAACTCCTGGAAATTTCCCTTAAGTATCTTGAAAACAACTACCCTTTATTCGTTGCAGATAAATGAAAATATTAATAGATGAATGCCTCCCTGTTTCATTTAAGGACTTTATTAATTTAGAAAATAAATTTATTGTAAAAACTGTCAGAGGTATGAACTGGATAGCATTTAATAATGGTAAGTTATTGAAAATTGCTGATGATAACGAATTTAATGTGTTTATTACTCTGGATTCAAAAATGAAATATCAGCAAAATCTGGATAAACTGAATATGTTTTTCATATTTCTAAAAATCAGAGATAATAAACCCGAAACAATTATTAAATATGCACCGCTGATTGAAGAAACGATTTTGAATATTTATAACAAATCAATTAATAAGAAGATAATAGAAATTTAATCAATTATACTTAATCACATCAGGAAATAGGCTCTGATATATTTTTTTCTACAGAAAATTATTTTGTAAACGTAAAGTTTTATTTCTTCATATCGAAGACGGCTATCGTGTGAGAATTGTTCTTGAGATCCAATAATTTTATAATAAATAATTTATTCCGAATAATATTCCTGTCTTATTTGAATGGTTTTCGTTCTTGATACCGAGTGGATATTCGGACCTCGTGCTGAAAAATACCTGTAACCTGAAGTAAAAATTATCGGTAATTCTTAAATCCTTTCCGGCTGTGATTTCGTTTGTAACATAATAATCCGAGTGGTCAAAATCCTTTGCAATTTTGAGACCTATATTTATATTATCCGCAAAATAAATTCTGTAATAACCTCCAAGCCATATCAAATCATTATCTCCTAAACAAATTCCCAGTTCATTGTTATCTGAAAATTTATAGCCTAAATCGAGATTGATGTATCTGAAATTTGTTTTGTCTAAACTATAACTGTACCCCTGTGTCACGGTAATGTTGAAATCATACTTTGAATTCCCCGATGTTTCACTCTTTGTTTTTTGTCCTCTATCTGTTGATTGCGAAAATACATTAACTGATAGAAGTAAAATAAGTAAGGAAATAATTGTCGTCTTCATAATTATTTTTGCTTATATTATAAATGACGAAACTAATATATCGGGAATTTAATGAAAAAACAATTGCGTAAGAATTATATATCCTTTTAATTAAAACCTTCCAAATCCTGAGGTTGGAAATGTGTATAATCCTGAGTTCGTGAAAAATTGCTTTTATAAAATATTCCTTTGCTCCGTTAAGGTTTAAAATTAAATGCATAATGTCTTTTAACATTTAACATTGAACATTCAACATTGAATATGCTTTGCGTCCGTAGCGGTTAAAATCAAATGCGTATTGTCTTTTTTCATTTAACATTTAACATTGAACATTGGACATTGAATATGTTACGCCAGTGTGTAAAACTCGAAATCATCCTGCCTGTTATGAATTATAACCCCCGCTCGTACCAAATTAACAATCGTGCGGCTGGCTCTGCGTCTGGATATGTTTGCGAGTTTCTTGAACTCATTAACCGTTATGCGTTCATTTTCTTTCAGATATTCGAGTATTTGCTTTTCGGGTTTGCCGTAAGAAATCATGAGCGGTTTTGATTCCGGATTTGTATGTTTTAGTAAATTGACTGTTTCTTTAGAAGCGATTACACTTTTGTCCTTTGAACGGATATAAACCCGTAAATCTTCGGAAATTTTTTCCGATATTAACTTATGCGGTTTAAATTTACTTTCGGGTACGGTAACAATGACTATGTCTTTGTTCTTAATCTCCATTATTTCATAATGATATCCCACTTCCGGCTCGCAGTAAAATTTTGCCGCAGTGTCAATGAGTTCAAGTTCGCCCTTTTCACTTTCAACGCCTATGATATCTCTGTTATCATCTACTCCGAATAATATGATACCTCCCTTCGAATTAGCAAAAGCAATCATCTCTTTTGCTATTTTTTCGGGTTCAGAAAATTTGCGCTTGAATTCGACGTTCGAATTCTCTCCGTCTTCGATTATTTTGTATAACTCTACTAAATACAATTTACTGATTATGAAAATTTTGCTTTTTCAGATAATCTTCGAGTATTATCCTGGCAGATTCCGAATCCACAATGCCCTTGTCTCTTTTTTTCTTCTTCGATAACCCCGATTTATTAATATAATGCTGCGCCAGTGTACTCGTGAACCTTTCGTCAAAAAATATTATTTCCACTCTGAGTTTTTTTTTCGTGCATATCTCTTCTAATTTTTTTCCGAATTCTATTACGGAAACCGTTGAATGCGTTGCCTCTGATTTAAAATTCAGAGGATGCCCGATAATAATGCGCGAAACATCCTCGTCAATAACTGTTTTTATTATTTCCTCAAAAACCCCTTCTGTGTTTTCAATATATTTCCTCGGAAATGCCATTAATTTCAGGTCATCGGTAATAGCAATACCTATCCTTTTTAATCCGAAATCAACAGCAAGATACCTGTCTCTCTTGCTTTTGTCGTTCAACTGCTGATAAATTTTATTCGGGGACTTCCTTGAGGAAATTCTTGAGAATTTTTCCCGGTTTGAAATGCATTTTTCGCCTGCCCGGTACAAAAACAAATTCGCCCGTTTTTAAATTTCTTGCTTTTGGTTTCGGCCTTGTCTTCTTAACTTCAAAAACCCCGAAATCTCGGATTTCAATCCTGATTACCGGGCTTGCTTCCATTATTAATTCTCTGAGTGATTCAAATAAAGAATCAACAATTAACTTTTTTGTGGGCTTCTTTCCCGCTAATTTTTCTTCAATTTTCCGTTCGACATCTTTCCTTGTAAGTGTCGGTATTCTTTCGGGTTTTTGTAATTCATCTGTTTTCATTTTGCTTGTCTCCTATTGTTTTCAAAAATCTTTTAAAATATACAATTAGAGTATAAACTATTAATAATATAGCTGCATATTTTAAATAACTGTTTATTTGAGTTAAAAGTTCATCATTAATCATTGATAATAATAAAATTATCCCGATTAATAAAGCCGTTATTTTCCCTGCGTAGTTTGACATTAATGTGATTTTGTATTTCCCGGCTAGTAAAAGTCCGAATATTAATATCAGTAAATCCCTTGAAATTACAACTATTACAAACCATAAAGGTATCAAACCTTTTATAAGGACTAATATTGCAATTACCCCGATGCATATTTTATCTGCAACAGGGTCTATTATCTTGCCTAATTCCGTTATTTTATTTAATTTCCTCGCTGCATATCCGTCTGCTATATCAGTCAAAGTCATAATAATTAATAATATAGCAATTATTATCCTGTTATTTTCAAAATCTGATATAAATAAATATACTACCGGTATTAATAATATCAGTCTGATATAAGAAATGAGATTCGGCAGATAAAAAATATCTTTCTTCAAAAAATGATAATTTTGTGTTTAATAAACAATTATTTAAATTTACAAATAATTTTTCAATCAAAAAAGTCAAATAAATTTTGTTTTTTTAATGTTTTAATTCTCACCTTTGCTTTCCCCTGGTTCCAATAGTTTATCCCGTATCCGCGAGTCTCCTGCGTTATAACCCTTTTCTATAAATCAGTGTAAAACATTCTAATTAGTGTTGTCTGTGTTCCGTAAGTATGAAACTTCCCTTGTCTCTTTCTACTTGTTGCTGTTTCTGCTCCGTCAGGGGTTTCTTTGGGATACTCTTTTATGAATGGGTTTACGGGGTTTAAAAACGATTCTGTAGAGGTCGAAAAAAATTCCGGATAAAATGTAAAAAACACATATTGGAAAAACAGCGTATCCGTTTGTCAGTACGGATATGATTATAAATATAACAATGATGGAAAAGACTATCTTGTTTTTTTTAAGTGACTGTACACTCAATTTAGGCAGAACAGGATATTGTAACTTTGAAACCATAAGCAGAGGCAGAATAACAGAAATTATAGTAATTATTATTCCGCTTGTGCGTATATCAAAAAGTTTATTGTGATACAATATAATGTATGTGCAAATTGTAATTGCTGCTACAGGTGTAGGTAAACCGTAGAATTTGTCTTTTTCATACCCGACAAGTTCGACGTTGAACCTTGCCAGTCTTATTACTGCAAATATCATAGTAAGTGAAGCAAGGAATAGTCCTAAAGAATTCAGCTCATTAAAATAAATGCTGTAAAGTAGAAATGAAGGAGCAGCGCCGAATGATATTGAATCGGAAAGCGAATCCAGTTCAACTCCGAAATCACTTGATGTTTTTAAAATTCTTGCAACTATACCGTCTAACATATCAAAAATTGAGGCATAGATGATAAATAATGAGGCACTGTTAAAATTTGAGTTTGAACTTTCAATAATGGACAGAAAACCGCAGAATGCGTTCAGTATAGTAAATAAACTGGGAATGAATTTTTTTGCACTTAACATTATCGTGTTAATTTTGCAAGAATAGAAACACCTGCTTTTACTTTGTCATGTAAATTTACCAGTATTTTTGTATCCGGTTTAAAAATTATATCTACTCTTGAACCGAATTTTATCATACCGAATCTTTCTCCTGCCACGGCATAATCTTCGGTTTTAATATTACAGACGATTCTCCTTGCAACATAACCGGCAATCTGAATAAAAACTATCTGGTTTGTACCGCTGATGATACCTATTTCAGTTCTTTCATTTTCATCGGATGATTTTTCGTTAAAAGCAACAACATATTTTCCTTTAATATAATTATAATAATTTATTTTTCCGGATAAAGGGAATCTGTTAACGTGGACATTCAGGGGAGACATGAATATACTTATCAGTGATAATTCTTTGCAGGAAAACAGTTCAGGGTATTTATTCTTGATTTTTTTAATTTCAACAATTTTTCCGTCTGCCGGTGAGAGAACATCTTCGTTTGTAATACCATTCGGTATTTTTCTTGCAGGGTCTCTGAAGAAAAATGAAGTGAAAAGTATTAAAAAAAGACATAATACTAAAAATATGATTTTTACAGCAGTATGATTTATAAACAGGGATGCCACTAATAACAACAGGGATACAAAATATATTTTAATTATCGTGTCTTTTCCGTATATAGCCATTTTAATATTTATATTCAAAATTAAGTATTATATGAGAATAAAACAGTTCATTTAATAGAAAACCCGGATGTTGAGTTTGTCATCCGGGTTAACATATAATTTGTTTTTTATATTTTTTTATGTTATACGCTCTGGTCAGGATTAATTTCCTTCTGCTCGGGTGTTTCTTCTTTCTGTTCGGGTGTAACTTCCTTCTGCTCGGGTGTGATATCGTTCTGTTCAGGTATCACATCCTTCTGCTCGGGTGTTTCTTCTTTCTGTTCGGGTGTAACTTCCTTCTGCTCGGCTATTTCCTTCAGTTCCGGAGTTATTTCCTTTTGTTCCGGAGCAGTTACCTTCTGTTCCGGAGCAGTTTCCTTCTGTTCGGTAACTTCCGGTTGTGAAGGAGGGAACTGAATTGTTGGGGGTTGAACGGGAGGAGTATTAACCGTTGACATTTCATCGCCTATTATATCTTCTATTCTGAAATCAATCTGTTCGGCTTCATAACTCCTCGTTTTTTCCGCAATATCTTTTATTGTAAATTTCTTGGGAAGTCTATATTTTGTAATGTATTCATCAACTTCTTTTTGTTCTTTATCTTTAAGATATTCTATAACGGATAATACAATTTTTTTATTCGTCTTGTCAAATTCAATTATTTCTGCTTTTACCATATCTCCCGGCTTGAAGAATTCAGAAAGGTTTCTTATGGCTGAAATAGAGAATTGCGAAGCAGGAATAAAAGCATCAACTAAATCTGGTAATTCAATGATAATACCTTTATCAATCGGTTTAATAACTTTGCAGTCCGTTTCATATCCAAGTTTATATTTTTCCTCCAGTTTATCCCAGGGATTCTCAAATAATTGTTTGTGACCGAGAGAAATTCTCTGATTGGCTACATCAATACCGAGTATGACTACCTCAATTTTATCACCTATTTTCACGAACTCATTTACGTTGAGAATCTTCTTCGTCCAGGAAAGGTCGGAAATATGAACGAGTCCGTCAACACCCTCTTCCAGTTCCACGAATATTCCGAAGTTTGTAATATTGCATACTTTTCCTTTTTGTTTTGTACCGATAGGAAATTTATCGAGTAAACTCTGCCAGGGATTCGGAGTTAATTGTTTCATTCCCAGTGAAAGTTTTCTGTTTTCGTAGTCAATATTGAGTATCTGTGCTTCTACAAGTTGTCCCATAGTAACCATTTGATTCGGACTTGTAATATGCTGTGTCCAGGACATTTCACTTATGTGAATGAGCCCTTCGATACCTTTCTCAATTTCGATAAATGCTCCGTATTCTGTAAGGGAAACAACTTTGCCCGATACGTTATCACCGACTTTGTATTTCTCCTGAATGTTTTCCCAGGGATGAGTCTGTAACTGTTTTAATCCGAGATATACTCTTTGCTTGTCTTCATCAAATTCAATAACAAAGACGTCAATAACCTGGTCAAGTTTTACTACGTCGCTCGGATGGTTTATCCTGCCCCATGAAAGGTCGGTAATGTGAATTAATCCGTCAAGCCCGCCAAGGTCTACAAAAACACCGAAATCCGTAATGGCTTTCACTGTTGCTTTTAAAACCATACCTTTTTTAATCGTCTTAAGTAACTCTTCTCTTTGTCCTGCCATTGACTCCTCAATCAGTACTTTGTGCGATACAATGATATTTTCTATTGCATTGTTAATTTTTATAACCTTGAAATCCATAAGTTTACCTACGTATTCGTCATAATCCCGGATTGGTTTCGTATCAATTTGTGAGCCCGGCAGAAATGCTGTTAACCCGTTGATATCTACTACAAATCCGCCCTTTATACGTCTCAGGCATCTGCCCTGTATAATGGTACCGTTCTTATTCGCTTCGACTATTTTTTCCCACATCTTAATCGAATCGGCTTTCTTTTTCGAAAGAACAAGTTGACCTTCTTTATCTTCAATTTTTTCCAGAAATACTTCGATTTCTTTTCCTACAACCAATTCTTCCGGTGAAGAGAAATCATTTATTGAGACTCTTCCGTCGGATTTTGAACCGATGTCAATAAGAACATCTTCGCCGTGAATCGCTACTATTTTCCCTTTTACCAGTTCATTCTCCTTTATCAGGCTGAAAGTCTTTTCGTATAACTTCAGCATACGCTGAAATTCATCTTCATCGTAATCCTCACTTATTGCTTTCGCTGAAGTTTTTACTTCCTCGGGAGGAGTCTTTTCTTCCTTGGTACTGTTGTTTAATTCTAATTCTTCTGTCATTATTTATTTATCCGATTTATCTCCTTTCGATCGGATAATCTTCGAAAGGTTTAAATTTATGAAAAATTTCTTCTATAGTTCGTTGTTCAGCATATTATTTGCCGAAACAATTCTTTTGTATATAAAATCGACCTGCTCTTCAATTATTAAATTGGTCGTGTCAAGTTCAATTGCATCATCGGAAATTTTTAAAGGCGAATCTTTTCTGTTTTTATCCAATTCATCCCTTTTTTTCAGTTCAAGTAGGATTTTTTTAAGAGGGATTTTATGCCCTAAGTCTAAAAAATCTTGCTGCCTTCTGGCGGCTCTGGTGTTTAGGTCGCAGAAAAAATAAAATTTGTAGTTTGCTTCAGGAAAAACCACTGTTCCGATATCCCGGCCGTCCATTACAACTCCTCTGCTGCCCGCATAATTTCTTAATTTTTCAACTATTATCTTTCTTATTTCTTTAATCTTACTTACACTGCTTACTCTGTTTGTTACATCGAGAGTTCTGATTTCTTTCGTAACGTTTATGCCGTTTAAATATACATCCTCGTCTTTAAATTCTAAATTAATCTTTTTTGCAATTTGCTCTATACGTTTGATTTCATCCGGCTTTATTTTGTTCTTGAACAGTAAGTATGTTATTGCTCTGTAAAATATTCCGCTGTCTACATAAGGCAGATTTAGTTTCTCCGCAAGTAATCTTGCTGTTGTACTTTTACCGGTTCCTGAAGGTCCATCAATTGCTATTATTAATTTGCCCATACCGTTATATTGTTCTCAAATATTCGAATTTAACATTCAAAGAACTGTATTTTATAAAACCATAAATATTTGTATTTTAATTTCTATATTCAAGATAAAAATAAAAGTTTAAAATCCTGTCTCTCATTAATTAATCATTTCTTTTAAAATATTGATAAAACAATGTTACTGACATTATAACAGAAGTGAAAAATGAAATTAAGTAATGAATAATACTGTATTTTTTCATTGTTTAACGGAGATTAATAAATTAAATTGTCTTTTTTAATAATTCTTTTTAAAATTTAATTAAATCCATTTGAAAAAATCTTCCATTTTCAGTAACTGGTCTGATATGAAATTATCACAGTTCAAATACCAATATCCAAAAAATATTATCGCAAAAGTTCCGAAAATTCCCCGTGACGGCTGTAAACTTATGATTGTTGATAATGAAAAACAGACTCTGGAGACAAAAAAATTCAAGAACGTTATAAATTATCTCAACAGCGGTGATGTTTTGGTACTTAATGATTCAAAAGTTTTTCCTTCGAGATTATTCGGGACAAAGGAGAAAACGAAAGCAAAAATAGAAGTTTTTTTATTAAGACAATTGTCAAAAGAGGAGAATATTTGGGATGTGGTTGTTGACCCCGCGAGGAAAGTAAGAATCGGTAACAGGATATTTTTCAATAAAAATCTGTTTTGCGAGATAATAGATAATACGACTTCGAGGGGTAGAATAGTCAGATTTAATATAAAAGAAGATTTCAAAAAAATTATTGAGAAGCTCGGTAAGACTCCACTACCGCCTTACATAAAACGTGAATCTGATGATAAAGACAAAGAATATTATCAGTCCATATTCTCAAAAAATATAGGCTCCGTTGCGGCACCGGCGGCGGGAATTCATTTTACAAAGGAATTATTAAAAAAAATTGAAAACAAAGGTGTGAAAATTGCTTATGTCACTCTTCATATAGGACTCGGTACATTCAGGATAGTAGAAGTGGAGGATTTATCGAAACACCGTATGGATTCTGAATATTATGAAATTACCAAAGAGAATGCGAACATAATCAATGAAGGATTATCAAAACACAAGAATATAATTGCAGTAGGGACGTCAGTTGTGAGAGCAGTGGAATCCAGCACGATAACCGGGAAACAGGTGAGAACGAATAAAGGATGGACTGATAAATTTATTCATCCTCCTCAGTCTGTCAATATAGTTAATAAATTAATAACAAATTTTCATCCGCCGCAAAGTACACATCTTATGCTTGTATGTTCGCTTGCAGAAAGAGATTTGATAATGAAGGCGTACAAAAAAGCAATGAAAGAGAAATATAAATTCTTTGCTTACGGCGATGCTATGATGATAATTTAAAAAAGAAACTAAATGCGATTTCACTTAATTATTCCGTCGTCAGGAACAGGGATGAGGTTCGGTTCTCGCTTACCTAAACAATATTTCAAAATCGGCGGTAATGAAATTATTGCATTCACAATCTCAAAATTTATTAACATCAAAGAAATAACTTCAATATATATATCCGCTCGTCAGGAACAGTTCAGGCGCATTGAGAAATTGATAATAAGAAATAATTTCAATAAAAAAGAAATCTTTCTTACGGAAGGCGGAGAAACTCGTCAGCATTCTGTCTTCAATGCACTAAATTTGATGGAGTATAATAATAATGAATATGTTATGGTTCACGACGCTGTCAGACCTTATGTTACAACTTCTTTAATCAGGAAATGTATGAAAGAAGCGGTTCAATACAACTGTGCCGTTCCGTGCGTAAGTGCTTGCGACACCGTTAAAATATCTGGGAAAAATCTCTTTATCACTGAAACAATTCCGAGAGAGAATATTTTTCTCGCTCAAACTCCTCAGATTTTCAGACTTGACATCTTGAAAAAATCTTATAATAATGCATTCAGAAAAGCATTTAGAGGAACAGATGATTCTTCCGTCGTTGAATTCGCAGGATACAAAGTGAAAATAGTCAAAGGCGAAAAAGAAAACATTAAAATAACTTCGAAATCCGATATAAATGATTTGTTATAATGATATGAAGCCTCCGGAAATTTCGGTACAAAAGCACAGTGTGTATTTTGTTAAATGGATATTCGGATTTTTATCTCAGGGAAATATTTGCCTGATGCATGCTGTTTGAAATTAATTTTTTTTGCGGACAAAAAATTTATAATAGTAGAACTGTAATATGGAAAATAAATTCAGTGTTATTAAAAACGGTTTATGTCTGACATTAGATAATTTCAGTAGGTCGGGATATTATAATGTCATAATTAAGGGGAACAAGATTTTTGATATTGACTATAATAATGAACTGAACTCCGATAAAGAAATATACAAGAAATTTCCGGATGTTTATATATATGATGCTGTCAATAAGATTATTATTCCATCGTTTTTCAACTCTTTTAAAAACTCTACTTTTCATTTATCAGGTCCGTTCTTAAGTCAGTCAACTTATGAAGATTTAGAAACAAATATTTCTCTCAGACTTATTGAAAAGCATTTATCTTCATCAAAAGTAAATCCGGATTTAATAAATTTATTTTCACTCTCTTTTATTAAATCGCTCCTGAACGGGGAGACATTCATAAATGAATCTTCCAAATTAATTACGGCTGAACTGCTTACTTCCAATGCCGTGAACAGTATTAGCGTCAAACCGGATTTGGTTTTTACGGTTTACGATAATTATATAAGCGATTATTGCCTCGGCGTTAAAAGATTTCATTGTATCGGATTAAAAGATGAAAACGATTTAAATAATTATTCCCTTGCTTCCGTAAGAAAAGCAATTCAGAAAGGAAATAAACGTGCTGTTATTGAAAGTATGCAGTCAGGAAATAATACGGATATATTAAGAAATTTATTCGGTAAATCATTTATTAAAGCCCTTGGGGATAATGATTTGCTTACTCCTAATCTGATTCTTGCTAACCCGGTTTATTTAAACAGCGAGGAATTAAATATTATCAGCGAAAATAAAGTAAATGTTTTGCTCTCGCCGTCCGACTGGCTGACTCTTTCCGTTAGGGAACCCGAATTTGAAAGATTCATTAACCGAAAACTTAATCTTTTAATCGGTACGGGAATAACTGGTAAAAGTGTGTTCACGGAACTGAAAATATTTAATAATATTGTCCGCAGGTTGAATATTTCTTCGGAATTCCTTATGAAAATGATTATATCTAACCCTGCGGAAATTTTCGGCATTGCCAATATATGCGGCTCGATAGAAAAAAATAAACTCGCCAGTTTTATTATGTTCGATCTAAATGATATAAGAAACTTCCTCGTAATACCCGAAATTAATTCTGAAAAGATATGTGATTTTATTATTGAGTATCTTGATGAAAAGGATATTTCGGATATTTTTTACAGAGGTCTTCATTTTTTGAATAATTATAAATGTGAATATATTAACCGTCGTGAGTTATATGAAATAAACAGTAATTTATCTGGAATTATTTTTGAAAAGGGAAAGTATAACGAGTTTAAAGAAAAAAGAATGATGCACGACAGAGTTGATAAATTATCCCTGGGGATTGAAGGTGATGAACTCAGAAGACAAGCAGATGCAGATAATAAATCCGTTCCTGACGTTTTACAAAATGAATTATTAACGGATGAAAGTGAATTCAGAATTATCGGAACAAAAAGGATTAATATTCCCATTACGGAAGATCTCGGGGATAATGCTTCAGCAGAAAGTTCATGGCTGGATGATTTGTCTCGGCACGTTAAGGAATTAACAAATTTCCGGAACGGATTTGATTTCATTAATGATTTCTATGAAGAATATTCCGGTATCGGTTCCCGGTCAAAAGAAGAATATAATTTAACTCTGGATAAAAAACCTACAAAAAAGATGTTCTTTGATGATGCTTCAGGGGAAAGTATATTTGAAGATTTAGACAAATCCCGGGATAACCCCGTGATTACAAAACCTGTCCCTGAACCGCTAAAGGAACCGAGAAAGACTATATTTAAAAAAAATAAACTGAAATTCGGGTTCGATGATGAAAATAACCCGACTGAGGAATAAACAGATTTTAAGATTATCGGATTTTAATATTTAATTCTCTTAATATCTTTACATATTTATATCGAATATTCTTTATACACTTTCGAGGAAACTTTGTAAGTTACAATGACTATACTTTGATTTCTCTCTCTTTTTTAGTTGTTTTAGCAGTTTGAAATAATTAATTTTATAAAATACTTAATTAATCTTAAAACTATGAAATTACAATTCAAATTTGGTTTTCTTCTTCTTACGGTTTTATTAATTTCATTTTCGCTTTTTGGTTTCAAAGATAGCGGAGATTATGAATTAATCAACGGTGAGATTATTAAAAGGGGTCATGAAAAGATGTATCTGAAAGGACATCTGGTGATAAAATTCAAAGAGCAGGTTAACATACTTGATAACAATTTATTTGGTGTATATTCACTTGATAATATACTTCAAAGATACGACGTGCATGATGTGAAGCAATTACACCCGATAAGTGCGTCAGCATCAAAACGGTTTATTGGAGATGAAGAACTTGCGAAGATTTTTATGGTAAAATATAGTTCTGATATCGACCCGTTTGAACTTGCATCGGATGTATTGAGTGCTAACGGTAATTTATTAGATTGGGCGGAACCTTCTTTCGTCTATACTCCCGATTATGTTCCTAATGATCCCTTGATAGCAGGTCAGTGGCACATAAACAAAATTGCCTCATTTCAGGCGTGGGATGTAACTCGCGGAGATACAAACATTGTTATTGGAATTGTGGATTCCGGAAGTGATTTAGATCATCCTGACCTCGCCGCTAACATTAAATATAACTGGCTTGAAAATCCTACTAACGGTATTGACGATGATGCAAACGGTTATATTGATGACTGGCGCGGATGGGATTTCTATTATAACGATAATGACCCGAATATATATTATCAGGATAATGACCACGGCTCGCATGTTTCAGGGTGTGCTTCACAGGTTACCGATAATAATGTTCATGGTGCAGGTATAGGATTTAAATCTAAATTACTCATTTCAAAACATACTCCTGATGCCGGCGGCAGTCTATATTACACCGACCAGGGTATTACTTATTGTTATCAAAACGGTGCAAAAGTTATTAACTGCAGTTTCGGTAGTTCATACTACAGTTCCTATAGTCAGACGGTGGTGAATACTGCTTGGGCAAACGGTACAGTAGTAGTCGGTTCCGCAGGGAATGAAAATCTTAATATTCCAAGATACCCTGCATCTTACGATAATGTTGTTTCCTCTGCCGCTACAAATTCAAGTGACTTGAAGGCTTCATTTTCTAATTACCATTCATCTGTTGACTGCGCTGCCCCGGGTGATAACATTTTGAGTACAGTATGGAATAATTCATATATTCAGTATAGTGGTACATCTATGTCAGCCCCCGTTACTTCAGGTACAATTGCTCTTATTAGAGCATCTCATCCTGCTTGGACTCCGGCTCAGGTCGTTGAAAGATTGTTGCTGGGCGTTGACAGTATTTATCACCTTAACCCTTCTTATGTCGGTATGCTCGGAACAGGAAGAATTAACGCATTTAAGTGCGTGGCGGATAAACCTATTCTGTCTCTGCTCTCTTCAATGCATACGGATTCTGTTTACGGCAATAATGATAAAGTATATGATATAGGTGAAGTTATTCCGATTGCCGTTACTATGAGGAATATCTGGCTTGCAGGTAATAATATTTCTATCAGATTAACAACTGCAGACACGGATATTGAAATAGTTCAGGACTCCGTTTTCATCGGAAATCTCGCGTTTTATCAGTCATTCAGTACAACTTACGCAAATACATTCAGAGTTAAAGCGAAATCCACCTGCCCGTTTGATAAAGATGTAGTCTTTAAAATTGATTATTCAAGTTCCGCTTATACAATTAACACTGCAAATACTTTAACAATCAGATTCAGAAGCGGATTTGCCACTCATAATATTAATAATCTGAAATTATCATTAACTAATGATGGTGCGGTCGGTAAGAAAACACAGGCTTACGGAAACGGATTATTCATCGGCTCGGGTACCAATAATAACATTTTCGAAGGTGGACTTCTTGTAGGTTTGAGTGATACTAAGGTATCAGATGTGTGCAGAAGAGGTGCTTCCCCGGCTAACGTTTCTGATACTGATTTTGTGGCATTAAATTCTTACAGTATTATTACTCCCGGCACTGTTTCAAATCAGGACGGAACAGGCAAATTCAACGATGATGGTGCAGGTGCAAATAAAATTGGAGTTGAAGTAAATGCCTTTAGTTATGCATTTACTTCTGCAAACGACCAGAATTATATTTTGTTGAGGTACGGAATTAAGAATACAACAAGTAGTGCATTGAATAATCTATATGCAGGTATCTACATTTATTATAGCCCTAACGGAATATCGACAGATAATATGGCGACTCTTGATACTGTAAATAAACTCGGTATTGTTCACAACAATACTACACCGACTGATTACCTCGGTCTTGCAATGATGACCAATCATAATCTGAATTTCAGGGCAGTCAATGTAACCTCCGAAGTCCTTAACGGCTGGACGACGGCTGAAAAATATACTGCTTTAAGTACGGGTATCTCCTCTCCCTCCTATGGTCCCGGAAGAGCTGGTGTCGTTGTATCCGGGGGTCCGTTTAATCTTGCTCCTAATCAGGTTGAATATGTCGGTTTTGCAGTTGTCTATTCCGGCACTCTTGCAGGTCTGAAAACAAACACTCAATATGCAAAAACGAAATATACTTCTACTATAGGAATAAAAAATATTTCTACCGAAATACCGGCTAAATATGAATTATCCCAAAACTATCCGAATCCGTTCAATCCAAATACAACGATTAAATTTGCAATACCAAAACAGGATTTGGTTAAAATAAAGGTCTTTGACGTACTCGGTAAAGAAGTATCAGTGTTGGTAAATGAACAACTTGATGCAGGTTACTATGAAGTAACTTTCAATGCACAAAACCTTTCGAGCGGTTTGTACTTCTATAGAATTGAATCTTCAGGTTTGATTTCTACTAGGAAAATGCTTCTCGTCAAGTAATTTTTAGTAATATAATTAATAAATAATAAAAGGCAGACCTTAAGTCTGCCTTTTTTATTGCAGATTACATCTGCAGTTGAAACAATGTTAATGTTATTTTATTTCGGATAAAGGTGCACTTTAGTGTACTTCATCAACCCTGAATGAAACCTGACAAATGCATCCGAATGATGTTACTTTGCTGTCTTTTACATGAACTTTGATATCCTTTACATAAACAGAGTCAATGTTATGAATTGTTTTGGATATCTCTTTTACGGCATTTCTGATTGCATCGTCAATGCCTTTTTCCGATGAAGCAATTACTTCAATTACTTTTACAATAGACATGGTATTTGTTTTTTTAGTTTTAAAAATAATTTATTTAGTTAACTTCCGCTGCCTTTTATTGTGTATAAAATATAATAAATCTCCCGTAATAATAACAGTGAATTATAATTGCAATCGCACATCTGTTTTCCGGGTCGGGACACCTTTGCCAGTTAATTTTTTTCCCGGTTAATTCGCTCCGGAGACTGTGTGAAAACTCGAAATTACTCCGTCCAAGCTCTGGCTTGGGAAGGTTTTTTTCGTTTTTACTGCTTGACAATCTATTTCCACACAGTCACCCCGGCTTGGTAACCCGTTGCGTCCGTAACGTCGTTGCGGTTATTTTTTTCACAAACTTAATAACCTGTATGACCTGAATTTTGAATTTAATCTTTCCTTTTAAATTAGGATATTTAAAGATTAATAAACTATTTTACTATGGATAAACTATCGGAAAAACTTAATCTGAAACAATGCTTTCCTGAAGTATCTTATGACGAATGGAAAAAAGTCGTTGAAAAAGATTTAAAAGGTCAGCCCTTCGATAAAAAATTAATAACAAAAACTTATGATGGTATTGACCTTAAACCAATTTACAATAAAGAAGATATTGAAAACATTCCGTTTACAGATTCAAAGCCCGGGCTTCCAAATTATGTCAGAGGAACAAACTCGTATGGATATTTAAAAGATATTTGGGGAATTCATCAGGAAATCCCTTTTACTGTTCCGGAGGAATTTAATGAAGTACTTACTGAAGCAATTGAAAAAGGACAAAACTGTATAGTAATCAATCCTGACCGCGTAACCCTTTTGAATTTACCCGTAAAGGAACATTATGCACATTCGGATTTTGGGGACGGACTTTCTGTAATTTCTTACCGTGATTTTGACAAAGCATTAAAAAATATTGACTTAACAAAATTCCCTGTTTTTATTAATGCAGGTTTCAATAATATTCCTTTACTGGCGCTTTTCGTTGCATATCTGAAAAAGAACAAAATAGACTTGAAAAAAATATCGGGAGGTATATTAGCAGACCCTTACGGCTGTTTTGTTCAGTATGGTAATATGCCTGTATCAATAGAAGAATCATTTAATCATCTTGCGGAAGCAACAAAATGGATAGAAGATAATAATGTGAATCTGAGAACTATCGGAATCAGCGCTCTGCCTTATCATAATGCAGGTGCTTCTGTGGTTCAGGAACTCGCTTATGCTTTCTCTACCGCAATTGATTATATCAATAATCTTCTCGATAGAGGATTGAATGTAAATTCCGTATTATCTAAAATCAGATTTTCGTTCGGTATTGGCTCTTTTTACTTTATGGAGATTTCAAAACTTCGTGCTGCAAAAATATTGTGGCAGAAAATTGCGGAACAATACGGCGGTAACGAAAAATCTCAGAAAATTGATATACTTACTGTAACTTCAAAATATAACCAGACTGCCCGTGACCCTTATGTAAATATGCTGAGAACAACAACTGAAGCATTCTCTGCTATTCTTGGCGGCGCAGATGCTATACAGACTAATCCTTTTGATGAAACATTCAGGCTTCCCGATGAATTTTCGATGAGAATCGCCCGAAACACGCAAATTATTCTTCAGGAGGAATCACATCTTCATAGATTGATTGACCCCGCCGGGGGTTCTTATTTCATAGAATCCCTGACTTCTGAGATTGTGGTGGCTGTTTGGAAGTTATTCACGGAAATACAAAAAAATGGCGGTATGCTTAAAGCGTTGTTGAAGGATATACCGCAGACAGAAACTGAAAAAGTGCACCTGCAGAGAATTAAGGATTATGCTAAGAGAAAATCCGTGATTGTCGGTGTGAATATGTATGCAAATCTTAAGGAAACGAAAACTATTGAAAGAGAACAGGATTTTGTTAATATATACTTGAAATTATTTAATGAATACAAAAAGGAAAGAAAAAATGTTGATGAAGTGAAATTAGATAAAGTATTTGCAGATAAGAATATTATGGACGCTTCTGAAGAATGCGCCATGGCAGGAGGTAGCCGCGAAGATATCTCGAAAAATATATTCAAAACGTCTGAAAAACGTAAAATTAAACCGTTAAAAACCGTCAGGTCATCCGAAATTTTTGAAATTTTGAGAGATGTGACGGACGATATAAAAGATAAAACAGGAAAAACACCGTCGGTTTTTCTTGCGGCAATGGGTCCTGTTAAACAGCATAAAGCACGTGCAGATTTTTCGAGAGGATTTCTTGAAGTAGCGGGTCTTAATGTGATTTATGAAAAGGGATATGAAAGTGCAAAAGAGGCAGTTTCGGATGCCGTTAAATCTGGTGCTAAAGCAATCGCGGTTTGTTCGACGGATGAAACATATCCCGAACTTGTTCCGCAAATTTCTGCCGAAGTGAAAAAACAGTCACCCGGTATGTTAATTATTCTCGCAGGATATCCGAAAGAACAGATTGAAACTTTTAAATCATCAGGTATTGAAGAATTTATTTATATGGGCGCCGATGTTTATGACACTCTTAACAGAATATTAAAAAGATTAATTTAATTCGCTGTAGCGAACGGAGCATAATATGAAAAAACCCGATTTTTCAAAAATTGATTTAAACCTTGATACGAAAAAAGTATCATACGAAGAATGGAAAAATAAATTTATTAAAGAGACAGGTAAATCTCCTGAGGATTTTATTTGGCAAACTCTTGAAAAAATAGATGTTAAACCTTTGTACGATTCCGAAGATATAAAAGATTTTGAACATTTGAATTATACCTCAGGTATTCCTCCGTATCTGCGCGGTCCGTATAGCACTATGTATGTTATGCGACCTTGGACTGTCCGCCAGTATGCCGGGTTCTCTACTGCTGAGGAAAGTAATGCCTTCTATAGAAGAAATCTTGCGGCAGGTCAGATGGGACTCTCGGTCGCATTCGACCTCGCTACTCACAGAGGCTATGATTCCGACCATCCGCGGGTTATCGGCGATGTAGGTAAAGCAGGTGTCGCTATTGATTCCGTCGAGGATATGAAAGTGCTTTTTTCTGGTATTCCCCTTGACAAAATGTCCGTTTCTATGACTATGAATGGGGCTGTTTTGCCTGTTTTGGCGTTTTATATCGTGGCAGCTGAAGAACAGGGGGTCAAATGGGGACATTTAACCGGTACTATCCAGAATGATATCCTGAAAGAATATATGGTTAGAAATACTTATATTTATCCCCCTGAACCCTCAATAAAAATTATCGCCGACATATTCAAATTTACAGCTGAAAATATGCCAAAGTTCAATAGCATCAGCATTTCCGGATATCATATGCAGGAAGCAGGAGCAACCGCAGACCTCGAAATGGCTTACACACTTGCGGACGGACTTGAGTATGTGAGAACCGGAATAAAATCGGGAATGGACATTGATGAATTCGCTCCGAGATTGTCGTTCTTCTGGGCTGAGGGAATGAATTACTTTATGGAAATCTCTAAACTCCGTGCAGCGCGCGTTATTTGGGCGAAGTTAATCAAAATGTTCAATCCGAAGAATCCTAAATCAATGGCATTGCGTACCCACTCGCAGACATCAGGCTGGAGTCTGACTGAGCAGGACCCGTTCAATAATGTCGTAAGAACCTGTATCGAGGCAATGTCTGCAGTGCTCGGGCATACACAGTCATTACATACAAATTCACTTGATGAAGCGATTGCCCTGCCTACTGATTTCTCCGCGCGGATTGCCAGGAACACTCAGTTATATCTTCAGGATGAAACATACATTACGAAAGTAATTGATCCGTGGGGTGGCTCGTATTATGTTGAGGCGTTGACAAATGCATTAATGAATAAAGGATGGGAACATATACTCGAAGTTGAATCTTACGGCGGAATGACAAAGGCAATCGAAGCCGGAATTCCAAAAATGAGAATTGAAGAAGCCGCGGCAAGAAGGCAGGCGAGAATTGACTCGGGAAACGAATCAATAATCGGTGTAAATAAGTACTGCTTATCAAAAGAAGACCCGATTGAAATACTTGAAGTCGACAATACGGCAGTTAGAAATTCACAAATAAAAAGATTAAACGAATTAAAAGCAAACAGAAACGAATCCGAAGTTCAAAATGTGCTTGATGCACTTACAAAATCTGCGGAGACCGGTGAGGGCAATTTACTTGAACTCGCAGTCAAAGCATCAAGAGCAAGAGCAACACTCGGAGAAATTTCTCATTCGCTTGAAAGAATCTGGGGAAGGTATCAGGCAGTGACAAGAACAATATCAGGAGTTTACTCCACGGAATACGGGAAAGGCGACGATGAAAAAGTTGCCGTTGCTCGTAAAATGACGGACGACTTCGCCGCAAAAGAAGGGCGTCGTCCGAGAATTATGGTAGCAAAAATGGGTCAGGACGGACACGACCGCGGTGCTAAAGTAGTTGCAACCGCCTATGCGGATATGGGCTTTGATGTTGATGTCGGTCCGCTCTTTCAGACACCCGAAGAAACCGCGCGGCAGGCTGTTGAGAATGATGTCCACTGCATCGGTATGAGTTCCCTTGCGGCAGGACATAAAACACTTCTGCCGGCACTGGTTCAGGAATTAAAAAAACTCGGCAGGGAAGATATAATTGTAATTTGCGGTGGCGTTATTCCTCCTCAGGATTACGACTTTCTTTATGAGAACGGTGCGGCTGCCATTTTCGGACCCGGAACTAAAATTCCCGAAGCCGCAATAAAAATAATGGAAGAAATAAATAAGCGGTTTGCCTGATGCCTAAGGGAAAGAAAAACGAAAGAGAAAGTTACAAACCCGATTGGGTACCCGATAAAGCAGGCGGAGCATTTGCTACCAAGGTTTTGAAAGGTGTGAGCTTATCCGAACCGGACAGGCAGGAAGCAATGAAGAAAACAAAAAAACATATTTCGATTGACGATTATGTGCAAGGTGTGCTTGACGGCGACAGAACTGTTCTGGCAAGGACAATTACATTAATAGAAAGCAATTCACACACACATTATGAAAAAGCAAGGGAAGTTCTTAAACGGCTTCTGCCATATTCAGGTAAGTCATTGAGAATTGGAATTACCGGATTTCCGGGAGCGGGAAAAAGCACATTAATAGAATCTCTCGGAATGTTCCTGATCGAAAAAGGTCATAAGGTTGCGGTGCTCGCTATTGACCCGAGCAGTACAATAACGAAGGGAAGCATACTTGGTGATAAAACGCGTATGGAAAATTTAGCGCGCCAGGAAAATTGTTTCATAAGACCGTCTCCGTCAAGCGGAACTCTTGGCGGTGTAACGAGAAAATCACGTGAAACTATGCTGGTCTGCGAAGCCGCAGGATATGATGTTATTCTGATTGAAACTGTGGGTGTGGGGCAGAGTGAAACTACAGTCCGTTCAATGGTGGATTTCTTTTTGCTCCTGATGATAGCGGGGGCAGGTGATGAACTTCAGGGTATTAAAAAAGGAGTCATTGAACTAGCGGATGCAATCTATATCAACAAAGCGGACGGGGACAATAAAAAGAAAGCACTTACCTCAAAGTCTGAATTTTCTATGGCATCAAAATACATCGCGCCTGCAACAAAAGGATGGAAAACAAAAGTTAATGTTTGTTCTGCATTGACAGGAGAGGGAATTCCGGAGTTATGGAATATAATCGAAGATTTTAAAACTTCAACTGTAAACGGCGGAATATTTGATGAAAGAAGAAAACAGCAGATGCTCGAATGGACATTCAATATAATTAATGAATATATTAAGGACAGTTTTTATAATAACAAAGTTATACAGAAAGAAATTATTAATTACGAAAAGAAAGTTTTGACAGGGGAAATTTTACCGACAACCGCGGCGGAGGAGTTATTAAAATTGTATTTTTCAAAATAGAAGGTGATGTATTTTGAAGTAGATTATAATACCGGTAAAAAAGTAACTACGGATGTTATCCTTAATGCTTATTCAAAAGGAATATTTCCCATGGCAGATAATTTGTACGGCAGGATATCATGGTACTTTACTAATCCAAGAGCGGTAATTAATCTTGAAGATAACTTCGGAGGCCTGCATATTCCAAGGTCATTATTTCAGGTTATAAAAAAAAATATCTATGAAACTAAATTTGATAATGATTTTAACAGTGTAATTCTAAATTGTGCTGAAAGGGAGCATACCTGGATATCGAGAGAAATAATAAGCTTATATACAGAATTGCATAAACTCGGATATGCGCACAGTGTTGAGGCTTATAAAAACGGTGAGCTAGCCGGAGGACTTTACGGCATTGCTTACAAAGGTGCATTTTTTGGCGAATCAATGTTTCATAAATATCCAAATGCTTCAAAAGTTGCTGTATATAATTTATATCAAGTTCTCATAAAAAATAATTATTTATTGTTTGATATACAAATGATGACATCCGTATTTAAGATTTTTGGGGCAATACATATTCCATTTAGTTTCTATTTAGAGAAATTAAAAGTTGCAATGCAGTCAGATTGCAAATTTCTTCCATAAATATGTATCTGTTATTACTTTGCAAACGGGAATTCAAAATATATCATCATGAACTTGTCATTTAAGATAAATCATTTTCTTCATATCCGAAAAATTTCCGGTGGTAAGTTTGTATAAATACACTCCACTCGGCAAATTTATCGCATCGAATCGAATTTCATATATACCCGAACTCAGATATTCATTAACAAGTGTTTTTACTTTCTTACCTTCTGTATTAAATACCTCAATTTTCGCATGTCCGGCATTTGCCATTTGCCATTTTACATTTGTCATTGAGTTGAAAGGATTCGGATAATTTTGTTTAAGATAATATTCCGAAGGAATTTCACTTAATGATTTTTTAACATTTAAAGGAATGTCATTTTTAAATATGTAATTCCCTTTAGTATTGTCCCAGTTTGTAACGGTAATATCAAGGTCGTAAGAAACATTGTATTTTATTGCTATTATGACTCCGTTTGTAGGTGGGTTCTTTAGTGACAGCCAACCGTTTTCAAGGTCATAGCAATAATCTGAGAGAGGGACTATGTTACTTCCGTACTTGACTTCAATTAATTTATGAATTGGTTTTTTAGAAACATAATACAGGGTTTTTGTTCCGTTACTCGTAAACTGGTCGATTTTCTGAAACACACCGTCGTTATCGAAATCCCCGCAAAAAATTGCTTCTACGACGCTGCTTGTATTTGAAGCCCACTGCGAGTCAGCGGGATACGAACCGTTATTGTTCTGGTAAATCCAGCATTTCATCCACCATCCTCCACAAAGTAATTCTGGATATTCGTCATTAGTCAAATTTGCTATATTTATTCCGGACATATATCCTGCATTTCTTGATGTCCATGATGGTGTTGATGCTAATGTGCCTGAATTATTCATATAAATTTTAAACCTTCCTGAGCCGCCAAGTTGGTTGTTGTCAGAAACTGCAAGGTCTAAGTAACCGTCATTGTTTATGTCATTAACGAAAAGTGAATTTGCATACAGACTGCCGTCTGTCGAAGACCAGGATGGATTTTTTGCTATTGAATCACCATAATTCAGATAAACATAATTCGGATATCTCTCGCAAACAAAAACAAGGTCAAGTCTTCCGTCTTTATTAATATCCGCAAATGTTATATCCATCCCGCATGCAATATTGTTACTTCTCCACCCGGGAAGAGTTGACAATACACCATTTGTGTTATAGTAAATCCGCATCTGGTCAGGCCTGTTGTTGTAAGCCTCGCCGCAGGCAACCGCAAGGTCAAGGTCTCCGTCACCGTCGGCATCGCCGAGTGCGCAACTGAAAGTATATAGTGAATCTGCGGAAATCCAGGAAGGATTCGATGACAGAGTTCCGTTGTTATTCATATATATTTTTACTCGTCCCTTTTGATTAAAACCCGACGCACCAATATAAACCGATACAGCAACGTCAGTGAATCCATCATTGTTTATATCTCCCGCCGATAAATGTCCGTGATAATCAATATCTGAGGATTGCCATGTCGGAGTTAATGGAAGAACCCCGTTGTTGTTCAGATAAACAACAACTCTTTGTCTTGCCATATCATTCCCGTTTGACACAACAAGGTCAATGAAACCGTCATTATTAATATCAACCCAGGCACCGCCGGTTGAGTAATTGGATACATCAGTAGATGTCCAGAAAGGGGTTGTATTGAAATTTAATTGCGCTGATGCAATGGAAGAGAAAAGTATTAAAAACAGCAGTAAAAATTTTTTCATTAAATTCTTTTTTCTTAAATTAATCCAAATTTGATTTATTTTCAATTAATAAGTGAAAGATTATACGTAAAAAGTCGAAAACAATAAGTTAAAAGACTATGAAAATCATGAATAATATTTTTTAATCTAATAAACTGTTTCCAAATTGATGTTAAAATTGATATTCCCGTCTAATACTTCTATAGTTTAATAACAAATCATTCAATCATCAATCATTCAATCACTTAACGACTAAAAATTTCAACCATATTTTTTTTCAATCTTTGCAATGTTAAAATAATTTCATTTAATATGAAAACTGATAAATTTATTTTATTCAAAATACATTACGATTGGATATCTGGAAAAGGAATTTATATTTTGTTTGGCTCGGTCAGTTAATAGCGATGGTTGGAATGAGTATGGTAGTCCCTTTCCTTCCGTTTTATTTAAGAGACCTTGGAGTGACAAATCAATCCGACCTTGAAACTTGGAGTGGTCTTGTTTTTGCGGCACCGTTTATTACTGCATTCATTGCAACGCCGCTTTGGGGAATGTTGAGTGATAAACTTGGGAAAAGACCAATGGTCATCAGGGCAATTTTCGGACTTGCAATTTCACAGGTTCTTGTCGGATTATCCGTTAGTGCATTTCAGGTGTTTTTTTTCCGTCTCGTTCAGGGCGTTATCAGCGGTTTCATCGCCGCAGCTCTCGCACTTGTCTCTGCAGGAACTCCGAAAGAAAAATCGGGTTACGCTATCGGAATTTTGCAAACAGCTACTTCAGTCGGAGTTATTATAGGACCTTTTATCGGGGGTATACTTGCAGATTTTATTGAATACAATAAAGTATTTTTTATTGTTGCCGCATTGTGCACTATCAGCGGAATACTTATTATTATTTATGTAAAGGAACCGGCGGTAAAAAACAATAATAGTAAGAATTCTCTTTACAGCAATATAAAATTTTCTTTTTCAAATTCGGCTATAAAGATATCTCTAATTGCAATTCTTCTGGTTCAGATTTCCGTTTCTGTAACACAACCTGTATTTGCACTGTTTGTGGAGACCTTTGAAGCAGGTTCGCCTTATCTCTCAACTATAACAGGAGCAACATTCGGTATTCTCGGTATTTCATCTGCTCTTGCCTCACCTTTTTGGGGAAAACTCAACGATAAAAGGGGAAATTATGAAAGTATTATTTACCTTTTGATATTTGCTTCTCTTGCCGTTATTTTGCATACTTTTATTACAGGTACTTACCAGTTGTTTCCGCTTAGAATATTACAGGGCTTTTGTATCGGCGGAATTGTCCCGGCACTGTATGCACTGATAAATAATCAGGTTCCGGATAATAGAACAGGCGGAGTGATGGGAATTGCTTCAAGTTTTACTCTGATGGGGAATATGCTGGGTCCTTTAATATGTACTTTAATAACTTTTCAAATTAATATAAAATATGTATTTTTATTCTCAGGTTTAATTTTATTATTAAATTTAATTACAATAAGAAAAATTACAAAATGACATACAAATATAATCCTGTCAGAATTAAAAAATTGGAAAAAACATTGCTTGTTAGATGGAACGACGGAAGGGAAGATGAAATAACCTATGAGAAACTAAGGGATGAATGTCCCTGTGCCAGCTGTAAAACTGAATCAGCTTCAAAAGAAAATTATATTCCGATAAAATCACCTTTCAAAGCAGCAGGTTTTTACGATATAAATAAAATAATTCCGGTAGGGAATTATGCTGTAAATATTACATGGAAAGACGGTCACGATACCGGTATTTATTCTTGGGATATTCTTCGTAATTTAGGTGAAAATAAGTAGTATAATAAACAAGTTATAGTATATCGGATTACCCGGGTTTAATTTCTCCGAGTTCACCTTCGCTGTTTGCAATAACAACACAGGCGAGTGAATCGGCAATTACATTTGGTACGGTTCTGCACATATCGAGAAGTCTGTCCACGCCTATAATTAATGCAATTCCTTCCTCTGGGATACCAACAGACCTTAATACAATAATCAGCATTATAAGACCGATACCCGGAACCGGTGATGTTCCTATCGCGGCAAGAGCGGCAGTTAGTACAATTGTCAGTTGCTGGACTAGATTTAAATCATAGCCATAAACCTGAGCGATAAACAATGCTGCGACTGCCTGATAAAGTGCCGTTCCGTCCATATTAATTGTGGTGCCAAGTGGTAAAACGAAACTGGCAATTTTGTTTGGTACACCAAGTTTTCTTTTGCAGATATCCATTGTAACGGGAAGAGTTGCAGCAGATGAACTTGTGGAAAATGCAACTGCTAAAACTTGCTTTTGTGCTTTAAAGAAATCTTTTACACTGATTTTTGTAAATATAATAAGTAAAAACGGATATTCAATAAAAGTAATAAATAACAAACCTATAATAACCGTAACAGTATATAAAATTAAGGACTGAAGAATATTAAAACCAAACTCTGCAACCGTTGCTGCAATTAGTGCAAAAACTGCGTAGGGTGCAATATGCATTATTTTTTCAACAAGCAATATTAGAGTTTCACTTAAACCCTCAAAAAAATTTATAAATGGTTTGGATTTTGCTGGTGATATTTGTGTCAGGAAAACACCCAGAAGGATTGAAAAGAAAACGATTGAAAGAAAATCTCCGTTTACAATTGCCGCAAAAGGATTTTTCGGAACGATGTTCACAAGAAAGTCTATTATATCGAGAGAGATATTTTTATCTATGGATGTTCTTGCTTCTTCTTGAAATGTTGAAAGCAGTCTTTCTTTTGTATCAGAAGGCATAAATTCTCCTGGTTCGATGAGATTGGCAGAAACAAGACCGGCAGAAATTGCTATAGCCGCCGTTAAAGCGTAAAACCCGATTGTTTTCCCCCCGATTTTTGCGATGTGTTTTAAATCAGATAATGAAGCGGCACCGACAATTAAGGAAGCAAGAACAAGCGGAACAGCAATCATATTTAATAACCTGATAAAAATATCTCCAACAGGTTTAAATATCATACCAATTGTCTTTACTTTCCTGATTTCCGATAAATTTTCAAGAACTGATATATTGTTATCCGGAAATGTTATTTTTACTGTTAGTTTTTTCTCCTTATATACGGGTATAGCAGATTTCGAAAATTTTATTATTGCAAGTTGTTTTGATGCCGAGAATGATTTCAATAGTGAATCATAAGTATAAAAATGAAGTTCAGACCAGTTTTCAATTTGTTCGGATTTTCCTCCGTATAATATTTCAAGTTTGTTCGGATTTACGGAAAAAATAATCCCGAACAAAACTCCTAATACCAATCCTAACAAAATTTTATTATGGAGTTTTATCCGGGGTATTTTCATTCATTCATTAATTTTTACAAATGTAATATAACTAAATGAAATCAAAAATCTATATCGTTTTCCATATTATTATTGTTTTCTTCATCAGGTTTTTTAAACTTTTTCTTTTCTTTCATTTCCGTACCAAATTTGTAGGTTAATGTAAGGAAAACGATTCTCGAATTTCTGTTGTGATTAAAGGATGAAGTGAATCCCGTTCCGTTCGTTTCAATTTCAAATTTCATTGTCTTTAGAACATCCCGGATATTTAATGATATGCTTAAACGTTTGTTGAAGAAATCTTTTCTGAATGCTATGTCCAGAGAGTGAAGCGGTTCAATTGAACCCTGCAGCATTACTCTCTTTCCGAAATAATTGTATGCAAGCTGTATGTTAACTATATCTGGGAGCGCAATATTTGACATTATTTTTCCTGTCCAGGAACTGCTGCTGTTTGTAATTTCCTGTATTCCGTCGTTGCCCTTCAAATCAGTGCTGAAATAACTGAAACTTGCCATATTATTCCACCATTTTGTAAATGCACTCTGTAAAATTAATTCTACACCATATGAATTTGCCCTTGCTATGTTTTCAAATGTGGTGATTGAAATACCGCTTGAATCAATTCTTCTGAACCGGTTAATTACATCGGTTGCATTCCTGAAAAATACAGATGACGTAATGGAAGTTGAGGAAAAATATTTTATATAATTGAGTTCAAATGCATTTATATATTCGGGTTGAAGTTCGGGATTTCCTGACCTTAAATTAAGCGGATCGGAATAATCAACGAACGGATTTAAAAATCTTGCTCTCGGTCTGTTTATTCTCCTGCTGTAATTCAATCCCAGTTCATTTGAATTACCTATTTTCTGAGTTAGATTCAGAGAAGGAAAAAAGTCAATATAATCATTTTTATAATAATCACTCGTATTACTCAAAGTAAAATCCGTGTTCGTGTATTCCATCCTTAATCCTGCTTGTATCCCGAAATCTTTGATTTTTATGGCATAGGAACCATAAGCGGCACCTATATATTGATTATATTTATAATCATCATTTTTTAATATGTCTGAAATCCAGCTCAGGGAATTATAATCAAAATTTTGATAATCACTTGTAATGTTTATGTTTTGATAATTGAATTTTATGCCTGTCTCAAATTTACTGTTTCCATTTAGAGGATGAGTATAATCACTCTGAAATGTGGCAAATTTATATTTTTCGTCGAATAAATCTTTCGATAATAAGGGATTCTCCGAAGGATTGCCGCTTGTATTATATTTTTGTTTTGAACGGTCAATTATTTCGTCACTGTTATTCAGAGAGTAGTTAAGTGAAGTTGTAAGTAATCTGTTTTTCTCATTGAACTTAAGTTGATGCGAAAGAGTACCTTCTATGTTAAATCCGTCGTCATTTTCCGAACTTCTGTTATCTAGGTTTTGGACTAAAATATTATTTACGTTAAAATAATCATAATCTGTATATTCGCTGCGCTTTCTGTTTCTGAAGTTAATGTTTAATCCTAAGTTTAAATTATTTCTGTCATTAATGTCGTAATCAAATCCAAGTGAAGCAAAATGCGACTGCATCTTTCTGTTATGTTCCTCGAACTGATAAAGCGTCCTTAATGAATCACTGAAAAAATTCGTTCTCAGTCCGTCTCCGGTTCCTGGCATTCTGAATGAACGAAAACTGTAGTTTGCGGATATACCGAAATTATCTTTTCTCAAACTGATTCCTAATGTAGTATTGTATTTGTCTTCTGTTCCTGCATTTACACTGATGCTGCCGTTATACCCGATTAAATCAACATTTTTTTTCAAAATAATATTCAGAATTCCCGCCATTCCCTCTGCTTCATATTTGGCGGAGGGGTTGTTTATGATTTCTATTTTCTCGATGCTGTTTGACGGTATTTGCTCAAGAATAGTTGTATTGTCACTGCCAAAAAGTCCGGAAGGTTTACCGTCAATAAATATTTTTATTGATTCGCTTCCTCTTATGCTTATGTTTCCGTCGTTATCAACGGTAACAGAAGGGACATTCTTTAGAACATCTATTGCCGAACCGCTTTCGGATACTATGCTTTGCTTTAATTCATATACTTTTTTCTCAAATTCCATTTTCATTACAGGTGCTTCGGTTGTAACTTCTATTTCTTCAGTTACTTCCGAGCTTAATTCCATTACTATATTTCCAATGTTTACATTTGTATTACTTCTGTTTACTATAATACCTTTTAAAATAGATGTATTATATCCTATGTAACTTATTTTAATATTATAAGTACCGGCAGGTATATTTGTAATTCTGAATTCGCCTCTTGAATCGGATGCTCCGCCGTTAACAAATTCATCTCCTATTATGTTGATTACTTGTATAGTAGCTGATTCAAGAGGAAGGTCTGCAGATTTATCAATGACCTTGCCGCTTATAATTCCTTTAATTGTCCTTGGTTGGGAATATAAATTCGTGTATAAAAAAAATACCAGAAAAAAAAGTACAATATATATCAGCATTGTCTTTAAATTCATTTTCCGTTTTATTTGCATAAAGTAGATTTTAATATATAATTCTGTATTTTAATTTAGACATTTTTCTGTTATAAATGGTTTAATTTGTTTTTGTAGTTTAATGCAGTATTAACGCTTTTGCATTACATAAAAAACATAGTTATAGTATTTAGAATATTTCCTGAATAATTCAATTTCCTTTAATTCCGTTTTTAGATATTTTTTTGCATTTATATCCTTGCTGTATTTGATTTTAAGTTTTTCTATTCTTTTAACCAAAGGAATGTAATAAGAATTCCACCAGTCTTTCTCGGGGAAAACATATGTTAACATAAGTTTATAACCGGATTTGGATATTATTTCTAGATTTTGTTCAATATTTCTTATGGAAGGATAATTTTCCGCCCAAAATTTTTTCAATTTTACAGGAGGATTTTTTTTAATCCAGGAAACTTCGCTGACTGCAAGTACACCTTTTCTCTTAAGAAATTTTTTCCAGTATTTTAATCCTTTGTCAAATCCTATAATGTATATTGCTCCTTCCGACCAGATTAAATCGAATTTTTTATTTTTGAAAGTGAGTTTATGCATCGACTGATTTAACGTATAAATATTGTTGAGAGTATGTTGATTCGCTTTTTTCTTGAGTGAGTCCAGAAACGGCTGATGACTATCTACCGCATAAATACTGCCGTTTGAAATTTTTGCAAGTTCAATCGTCTGCATACCCGGACCGCATCCTATATCAAGAATAAGCGGTCTCTTCGGAAGTGTGCGGATTAAATTATAAACACTTCTTGTTGTCTCTCTGCTGCCGGGGGCTTCTTTCGGCAGATTTTTGTGTATTTCAAAAAATATATCGTTCATTATATGTTATACTCCTGCGATAAATCCTTCAGCGATTTTTTTATGTTCTTTACCGTCAAATTTATATATATATAAACCTGTTCCTTCGTAATATCCTATCTCAGTCAGTATTTCATCAATCCCGTCATTGTCAATGTCTGCAACATACTTGACGATATAATAACTAAAATCCTTCTCTTGAGGTTCGGTAATTTTTGCGATAATTTCACCTTCTTCAGTTATTATATAAGTAGCGTTTATGTAATACATAAATGAAAATCTCGATGAAAAGTTTATGATATATTCATCGGCAGTGTTTTGTGTGAATTTTCCTTTGAATAATTTGTAATCATCGGCAATAAATTCTTTGAATTTCTCTCGGGTCTCTCTGTCATCTTCGTAATTATAGGATGTAAATTCTTTTCCTAATGTGTTTCTTTTTATGATTTCCATTCCTGTCTCATACATTTCGGAAGATGAATTTTCCTCCGGTTTTAAAACGGACATTGAGGCATTCTTTGATATTATTACAGGGAAGCCTTCTTCAAATGGATTATTGTTTTTTACTTCTAGAAGGACATAAAACACATTTGAACTTGTGTAAGAATCATCAGGATGGAATATATATCCCTGAACTTTTGACTCAAAAACACCGTATTCATTTGAAACGAAAAACTTTTCTCCTATCCGGATATCCGTTAATTTCGAAAATTCATTGTGGTATTTATCGAATAGTATATTACCATTCAAGTCCTTAACCTCAATATTACTCTCAAGAAAATTATTTATGTACTCAAGATAACTTTCGTATGTTGAGCCAAATTCATTTTTTTCCCAGAGGCTTTCGTTGTAAGAGTAGTTGTTATCTTCCAGAAGCACAGTGTTGGAAGAATTTGTCATTCCTATATATACTCTATCGTCTGTATATCCGCAACTGATTATTAGGGTCAGAAGGGCTGAGATGATTATTTTTTTCATATGTTATGATATTTATTTGTGTGGTAAAAATTTTTTATTTTTTTTATCAGAAGGATTGTGGTATCATTAAATCATCCTTTTATAAAGTTTCAGATACTCCTCAGCCGATTTATCCCAGGAGAAATCCGATTCCATACCCCTTTGCTGCATCTTTAACCATAAATTCTTGTTATTGTAAGCTGAAAGGGCGAATATAATTTTATTATAAAATTGTTTCGCCTCAAAAGCATCAAAGACAAATCCGTTTCCTTGATTAGGGAGTTCGGTAATATCTGCTACAGTATCCGCCAGTCCGCCGGTTTTCCTGACGATAGGGATAGTTCCGTAATTCAGAGAATACATTTGATTCAGTCCGCAGGGTTCATATCTGGAGGGCATCAGGAAAATATCTGCACCTGCGGTTATTTGATGTGCAAGTTTGTTATTATAGCCGTTCAGAAAATATAATTTTTCGGGATATTTCTGACTTACATTTTTGAAGAATTCCACGTATTTCGTTTCTCCTTCACCGAGGACAATCATCTGTACGTTCCTTGTCATCAGGTTATTAATAAAAGGTTCAAAAAGTTCGAATCCTTTCTGCCAAGCAAGTCTTGAAACAATACCCAGAAGGGGAATATTTTTATCCTGCGGTAAACCGGCGAATTTTTGAAGTTCTGATTTATTTATTTCTTTATCCTTGAGAGAAGAAAAGTTATAATTCTTCGGAATGTTCTTATCTGTTTGAGGATTCCATACAGTGTTATCAATTCCGTTGAGAATTCCAGTTATGTCATTTGCCCTTGTCCGTAGAACACCGTCAAGACCGGTTCCCATTTCCTGCGTTAGGATTTCTTTGGCGTAAGTAGGACTTACGGTATTGATTAAATGTGAAGCGACAATACCTATTTTCATAAAATTAAAATCACCGTATAGTTCATAGGTACCTCCGCCGAAAAATTTTTCATTTGGTAAGTTTGCTTTAATGACAGATTCTTTGGAAAATTTTCCCTGATATGCAATATTATGTATCGTAAAAAGAACTTTCACTTTATTGAACAGATTATCCCATGCATAATAAGTCTTAATGAGTTCGGGGATGAGAGCACTCTGCCAATCATTGATGTGAATAATATCGCATTTATACTGCATTCTTTGGAGGATGTTTAATACGCAGTGTTGAAAGAAAATATATCTTTCATCTTCATCAGCGTCGTTTGTATAAATTGATTCTCTGTGGAAATATTCTTTGGAAGCGATGAAGTAATAATTAATTCCGTTTTTTAACAAATGATGAACAGAATAATTCTTCATTTTATCTGCGATGCTTACAAATGCATGGTTAAATGCAGATAATTTTTTCAAATCGAACCTGTCAATATCTATAACATTATAGAGCGGAAGAAAGACATTCATCTCGCACCCTAATCTGGATAGCGATATAGGAAGAACACCGCTTACATCAGCGAGTCCGCCTGTTTTTACAAACGGGACGCATTCACTTGTTAAGAAGCAGATTTTCATACTAATTAATTTAAATTATACTCTTCTCCTCTGTCGGGAATTAAGACATTCTTATATCCATTGCTGTTCAAATCATCATAGAGAATCTTTTGCTTTTCAAATTCACCGTGTACAAGAAATATTTTTTTCAGTTTTTCCCTGTCAAAAAGTTTTATGTATTTAATAAGATCATTATGGTCGGCGTGTGCCGAGAAAGAATCCAGAACTTCGACTTTTGCATTTACTTTGTGTTCCTCTCCGAAAATCCTTACTATTGTGCCCGGTTCGTCTTTTGTTTCTATTAATCTTCTGCCAAGTGTATTGGCTGCCATATAACCTATTATAATAATCATATTATTCGGATTCTCGATATTATTTGCAAGATGATGGAGAATTCTTCCCGCTTCACACATACCTGATGCAGATATTATCATGCACGGACCCGGAATGGAATTTAATTTCTTTGATTCCTCAACATCCTTGATATATAAAACATTATTAAGTCCGAATACATTAATTCCTGATGCAAGTAATCTCGTTGTCTCAATATCGAAACATTCCGGATGCATTTTGAAAATTTCGGTCGCATTTACTGTTAAGGGACTGTCAACAAATACAGGAAATTCAGGTATAATGCCTTTGCTTGTCAATTTTGATAATTCGTATACAAATTCCTGAGTTCTGCCGATGCTGAAAGAAGGAACAATTATTTTTGCGTTGGTTTTCAAAGCATCTTTGATAACCCTTGTTAATTCATCACCGATTAAATTTGCATTGCTGTGAAATTTTCCACCGTAAGTGGACTCAATCAGCAGGTAATCCACGTCACCAATAAATTCCGGATCTTTTAATATCGGCAGATTATATCTGCCCAGGTCGCCGGTAAAACCAATTTTTCTGTATTTCCCGTTATCTTTAATTTCGATTACAACCTGAGCCGAGCCGAGAATATGACCTGCATCATAGAATGTTACCTTGACGTTGTTATTAAAATTATCGGGTGAAAAAGTTTTTCGGTACGGGAAAGACTTAAATTGTTTCATAACTTCAACCGCTTGGGGAATTGTGTAAAGGGGATTAAAGAGTGGTTCGCCTTTTTTTGCGCGTTTCTTATTTACGTATTCGACATCTTTTTCCTGAATATAAGCACTGTCTTGCAGCATTATGGAGCATAAATCTCTTGTGGCACTTGTACAATATATACTTCCGGTAAATCCTTTCACCATCAGCGTCGGCAGATTGCCTGCGTGGTCAATGTGTGAATGTGATAACACGACTGAATCAACATCGGAAGGCTGATAAATAAACTTCCGGTTCATTTTAAAAGATTCTTCACGTTTACCATGAAAAATTCCGCAATCAAGAAGTAATTTATTTCCGTTTAAACTGATAAGATGTTGTGAACCGGTAACTCCTCTTGCGGCTCCGCAAAATTTGATTTTCATTATATGCCTTTCCTGAGTAATGTTGTGTATTTATTATTTTTATGTCTTGAAACGAATTTGTTATCTCTTATAAAAAAACGGTAAAGGAGATTATTTCCTTTCTCAATTCCAATTCTGGGTGATATAATTATATCCGCATCTGTTTTTCCGTTTGTTAATATTATGCTGCCGGATGTCAGATCATAACCGTTATATTTCCTGTTTATACCGAAAGCAGAGCAAAATTTTCCCGGACCGTTTGTAAGCTCATAGATAACTTTTGCCTTAGGTCTTCGCTTTTTCATTATATCAATTCCTTCAACCGGTTCTATCGCTCTTATTAAAACCGCCGAACCGAAACCCTTGCTTTCAGTAACTATATTAAAGCAGAAATGATTTCCGTATACAAAATAAACATAAATTTTTCCGCCTTCCTCAAACATCACCCGGTTTCTTTCAGTAATGCCCGGGTATGAATGGCTGGCAGGGTCATTATTTCCGGTATATGCTTCAGTCTCAACAATAATCCCTGTTAAGATTTTTTCCTTTTCGAATTTCACGATAATTTTCCCGAGTAATTCTTTTGCAACCGTTAAGGTGTCCCTTTTATAAAAATTTTGTTTGAGCGGTTTATAATTTATCAAATTGAATAATTTATATACAAAAATAGAAAAAAGCTAACGAGTATAATATGTAAAAAAATATATCAGGATTACTATTATTATTAAGTATTTCGGAGTGTAAAATATATCAGGATTACTAATATATATTTCGAGTGAATATTTATTTATTTTAAAACTCCTGATGAATTTCAATAGGCTGGGGTTCCTGTACTGTATCAAAGTAAAAGTCCGGACGAATCTTCTGCAAGATTTTCCTGTAACATCGTTCGGGACTAGTGTTTTTTCTTTGTGGTTTTGACTTATAATTAACTTGATTATTTTTTGTATTTATTATACTTTTATATGATTTGGTGAATTATCATTCGATAGTGGGTGAAAATACCCACTTTTTTTTTATAGAAATATGATTACAGCAATTAAAAATATTGTTAATATAGTATTTAAGAATAGCGAATATCTTCTTATTGGCATTGAAATAAGAGGTGAGAAGAAGAATAAGATTGCTGAAATTTTCGTTGATAGCAGGAATAAATTAGGTCTTAATGATCTAACGAATTTAAATAGGTTAATTTGGGAAAAGATAGAAGAAAAAGGACTAAATGAAAATTTTTCAAAAATTACGGTATCATCACCCGGAATCGACAGGTCTTTTAAATATATAGAACAGTTACCAAAGCATACGGGCAGAGAAATTGAGATAATATTAAATGACTGTACAAGAATATCAGGAACACTTGACAATGTTATGGAAGAGGAAAAACTTATACTGGTAAAAACAAAAGGTAAAAAGAAGAATTCTTCCGGCAGCGAAATAATGGTTATAGATTTTAAAAATATAAAAGAGTCAAAAATAAAATTAAAATTTTAAATATATGAGGTCTGAAATATTTGAAGCATTTGCGCAGTTAGCCAAAACAAAAAATATTGACAAGGACATCCTTGAAAGTGTAATCAAGGATTCATTTACTAAAATGATGGAAAAAAAATACGGGACAGAAGCGAATTTCGAGATAATAGTGAATATGGAGAAAGGAAATATTGAGATATTCTTATATAAAAATGTAGTCGCCGAAGTAAATGACCCTAATACAGAAATTGATGTTGAAACTGCAAAAGAAAAATCGGGTGAAGAACTTGAAATAGGAGAAGAATTTGTTGAAGAATTACCAATCGAAGATTTCGGCAGAAGGCAGGTATTAAATTTAAAACAAAATTTATATCAGAAAATCAGAGAAATTGACAAAGAAGTTACTTTTAACAAATATAAAGACTTAGTAGGTGAGATTATTCTCGGAGAAGTATATCAGGTTAAATCAAACTCTATACTTCTTGTGCATAACGGTAATGAAGTAATTTATCCAAAGTCCGAACAAATATTAAAAGAAAAATACAGAAAAGGCGATACAGTAAGAGCAATAATTAAGAGTGTCGAAAAGAAATCGTCCGGTCCGCCGTCAATAGTTGTATCCCGGGCTGAAGACCAGTTCTTGTATAAATTATTCGAAGTTGAAATTCCGGAAATTTATGATAACATAATTGAAATTAAATCAATTGCACGGGACCCGGGCGAAAGAGCGAAAATTGCTGTATATTCAAATGATGATAGAATAGATGCTGTTGGTGCGTGTGTCGGAATGAAAGGAATGAGAATTCACGCCATCGTAAGGGAATTAAGCAATGAAAATATTGATGTAATTAATTTTACTGATGATATAGCATTATATATCGCTCGTTCACTTGCACCTGCAAAAATACAGGACATATATGTGGACACTGCTAACAAGACGGCGAAATTAAAAGCAGAAGAAGACCAGATAAGTTTAATTATAGGGAAAAACGGACAAAACATAAAACTTGCTTCACGATTGACAGGCTATCAGATAGATGTGTTGAGAGACGATAAAGAAATCGACCCCAAGCAGTATGAAGAAATTTCTTCGGAATTAAAAAACAAACAATAAATTTTACAAATGGCAGGAAACGAAAAGATACCTACGAGACAGAAAGTTTTTAAACTCATCAGGGAAATAAACAGACCCAAAGATGATGTTATCGCATATTTAAATACGCTGGGACTGGAGAAAGTAACGGTGAATACTAATCTTGAGCCTGAGATAGTCGCAAAAGTAATTACTCATTTTAAAAAAGACATAGAAGGTCGCGGAAAACACCTGAAGAAAGTAGTTGAATTTGCAACGAAGAATAAAGTAGAAATATCGGAAGCCGAAGTTCAGAAAAAGAAAGAAGAAGAGGAAAAAATAAAGAGAGAAGAGGAGGAAAGATTAAGAAAAAATATAGAGGAAAATTTACGCAGGCAGGAAGAGGAAAAGCGCAAGCAGGAATTGCTGGCATTTTTAGAACGGGAAAAAGTATTAAAGAGAGAGCAGAAAGAACAGGAAGAAAAATCGAAGAAAGAGAAACTCGAAAAACTTTACGAGAAACAGAAACAGCAGCGTGAGAGAGAGAAAGAAGCAAAGGAACAGGAAGCTCGAAAACTTCGCGAGAGGGAAAAAACAGAGGAAAAGAAAGTTCATTCCTTAAAACACAAAAAATCTGAAACTGAGAAACAAATATCGAGTAAGGTAAAAAGCGACCAAAAACAATGGAAAGAGAAAAAGCAGGGAACTGAAGATTTAAAGAAAACGGAATCCCGGTTTAAAAAAGATACTTCCTTAAGAACCGGAAAAGCAAAATATTTTGATAAACAACAGAGTGATACAAAAAAAGAAAAATTTAAATCCGATCAGAAGGAAAAACACAAAGATGAAAAACAAATTTCCGGTAAAAAAAGCGGTCAGCATCTAAAAAAATATCCTGATAGATATGATGAAAAATCTTCTGCTAAGTCAGATAAAACATATGATAAAGCTCAGGAATCAGAACGAAAGCGTACCGAAAAGCGAGGTGAAACCGGGAAATTTAAAAAACATAAATCTAAAAATGTTAAGATAAGTATTAGTGACGTAAACAAGGGTAAAAAAACAGATAAAGATACAGAAAGCGGTTCTGAAGGACATACGAAAGTTAAAGTAACATTCCATGGCGAAGGTAAGGTTAAGGATAAGAAAGACAAAAGGATAGTTGACAAGAAAGACAAGAAAAAAACTGAAACAGATTACGAAAAGAAAAGGAAAAGTAAATTAGCAAAGAGCAAAAACAGAGAATATTCTAAAGAAGAAATTGAAGATGCAATTAGGGAAACATATCAGAAGATGGAAGAGGATGCCGGTATTTCTGCAAGGTCAATATTGAGAAGGAAAAAGAAAAAAGAAAGACTTGAGCAGGAAAAAATAATTGCAGAAGTAAACGAAGCGCGAAAGAATATCCTGAATGTAACGGAATTCTTAACAACGATGGAACTTGCAAATTTAATGAATATTAATGCCAGCGAGATTGTATCAAAATTTTTACAGATGGGTATGATGGTTACAATTAATCAGAGATTGGACCGGGATTTAATTCAAATTATTGCTGATGAATTTAAATTTAAAATTGAATTCCAAAAAGAATATCAGGAAGAAATAATTGAAAATGATTTTGACCAACCGGAGACACTTAAATTTAGACCTCCTGTTGTTACTGTTATGGGGCACGTTGACCATGGTAAAACATCCCTGCTTGACCATATAAGGAAAGAAAATGTAGTCGCAGGTGAAGCAGGTGGAATTACTCAGCATATAGGTGCATATAAAGTAAATCTTGACGGCAGCAAAGAAATTACGTTTCTTGATACGCCGGGGCACGAAGCATTTACTGCAATGCGTGCACGAGGCGGTCAGGCAGCAGATATAGTTGTTCTTGTTGTTGCCGCTGATGACAGCGTGATGCCGCAAACAGTTGAAGCAATCAACCATGCTCTAGCGGCAAATGTGCCGATTATTGTTGCGATAAATAAAATTGATAAGCCCGATGCAAATTCGGACAGAATCCGGCAGCAGTTGTCGGAAAAAAATATTCTTGTAGAAGACTGGGGCGGCAAATATCAATCTGTGGAAATTTCTGCAAAATTTGGGAAAAATATTGATACGTTGCTTGATAAAATTCTGCTTGAAGCGGAAGTCCTTGATCTTAAAGCTAATCCTGACAGAAGAGCAAAAGGTGTTATACTTGAATCGAAATTAGATAAAGGCAGAGGTGCTATGGCAACTTTACTCGTGCAAAAAGGCATGTTAAGAGTCGGTGATGTATTTCTTGCAGGATTGTATTCAGGAAGAGTCCGTGCTATGTTTGATGAAAGGGACAGAAAAATCGAAATTGCAGGTCCCTCAACACCCGTGCAGATACTCGGATTTGACGGCTTACCGCAGGCAGGCGATGTTTTTGCTGTTTTAGAGAATGAAAGTATGGCAAGAGATATTGCCTTGAAGAGACAGCAGTTGAAGCGCGAACAAGATTTCAGACAAATAAAATTCGCCACACTTGATGATATTTCCAGACAGATTAAAGAAGGCAAGCAGGTTGACCTTAACATTATTATCAAAGCAGATACAGATGGTTCCGCAGAAGCAATTTCTGATTCTTTAATGAAACTGACAACAAGCGAAACTAAACTGAATGTAATTCATAAAGCTGTCGGACAAATAAGCGAATCTGATATTTTACTTGCTGAAGCATCTAATGCTATTGTAATCGGATTCAACGTCAGACCGAACCTGAACGCAAGAAAACTTGCCGAAAAAAATAAGATTGATATCAGAATATATAATGTAATATTTAAAATAATCGAGGAAATTAAGCAGGCGCTTGAAGGTATGCTTGAACCCGAAATTTCAGAGGAAGTTACTGCGACTGTAGAAATAAGAGAAATATTTAAAGTTCCAAAAATAGGCAATGTTGCGGGATGTTACGTTCAGGACGGAAAAATATCAAGGAATAATAAAGTCAGACTTCTTAGGGAAGGTCTTATAATATATGATGGAGCAATAAGTTCTTTAAAAAGATTAAAAGACGATGTGAGAGAAGTTGAAGCAGGATATGAGTGCGGAATAGGACTGGAAAACTTCAATGATATCAAGGTCGGTGATATTATTGAAAGTTTTAAATTAATTGAAACTAAGAAAAAATTAGTATTCGGGACAAATTAATAATCGAATTTTAATTAAAGGATATGGCATACAGAGTTGAAAAAGTAGCAGAAGATATTAAACATAAAATGAATACAGCGATGTCAAAAGACCTTTCAGAGATTAATATCGGTCTTGTTACAATATCCAAAGTTGTACTCTCTCCTGATTTAAAAAATGCAAAAATATATGTGACTTTACTCGGGAATAAAGAATCAAATGATAAATGTATTGATAGATTGAATTTCAGGAAAAAACATATCAGGTTTATGCTAGGAAAACAATTAAGTGTAAAATATATACCGGATATTCATTTTTATTACGACGATACTCTGGATACTGCGGAGAGAGTCTTTAAGATTTTGAACGATTTAAAGAAAAACGAAAATACAAATCCTTAATAATTACTCAAATAAAATAATTCTTGCGGATAAGCCTCTGAATCTGACTAGTGCTGATGTGGTTTATATCATCAAAAAATATTTCAAAGTTATTAAAGTCGGACATGCAGGAACTCTGGATCCTAAGGCTACGGGTTTATTAATTATTTGTACGGATTCGATGACGAAAAGAATAAATGATTTTATGGGTATGGAGAAAGAATATGAAGGTATAATCAGAATAGGGGCAGTTACAAAGACTTACGACACTGAATCGGGCGAAGAAAATTTAAAAGATACGGGTTATATAAATGATGAATTATTATATTCGCTTACATCAGAATTCAGAGGTGAGATCGAACAAACACCGCCAATATATTCCGCATTGAAGCATAGGGGTAAACCAATGTATAAATTTGCAAGAGAAGGAAAAATAATTGATGTAAAACCAAGAAAGATTTTCATAAAGGAATTCGAGATTCGGAGAATTAACGAAACTGAAGTTTTTTTCAGAGTAGTGTGCAGTAAAGGAACATACATCAGAACTCTTGCTAACGATTTCGGGAAAAAACTCGGATGTGGCGGATACTTGAAAATGCTAAGACGTATAAGAATAGGTAATTTCACGGTTAATAATATGGATAGTAATATACAGGGGATAAATTACAGAATAGTCTGAAATCAATATGAAAAAAACGATTCCATAGGGGTCAAATGTTAAAAGAAAAAATCTTCATCACTTCATCAACACGATGCTTCTGGTCAATCTTTCGGATAATGTTTTTAATGTGACGAAATAAATTCCGCTTGAAAGGTTAGGTGGTGCGATGAATTTATAATTATAATATCCTGATTCGACTTTCTGATTAAGTATAGTTGAAATTAATTTACCGTTAATATCATATATAGATAGGTTCACTAAATCACTGTTAGGGAGTGAGAATTCTATATTTGTTTCAGGATTAAACGGATTCGGATAATTCTGCTTTAATTCTATATTTATGGGTATTTCATTGCTTAATTTTTTAATTCCGATTTCATTCAAATCTATTATGCACCCCCATGCCTGAAATATACCCGTAATATCACTCATCCAGACCGCATTGAGTTTGTTATTTCCCGAGGTCAGACCTATCTTGTCACCCATAAATCCGGCACCGGCACCTGCAATTGATTTAGGCGCGAATCTGTGGTCGCTTATTACATAATCTGTGAATGTAACTCCTCCGTCAGTTGAACGGGATAAAAATACTTCCGTTGAATCTATTGCTGTATTCCTGTCATCATAATAGATAATATTGACACCCCCGCCTTCATCAATTCTTATGCAGGGATAAAACTGTGTCTTCCCGTTGTTGACGGCATCCTGATTTACTCTAACAGGTGGTTGGAACGAAACACCCCCGTTGGTGGATTTTCTTAAAATGACATCTGGGTCACTACCGGCAGGAGCAAGATTCCTTTCAGTTGTAATTATATATATCCATCCCGACCTTGGACCGTTCGTCATATCTACATCCATTCTCGGCAGTCCGTTAACAGCAACATTCCCTTTCTGCTGCAGTCTCCCCGCAATTCCGTTTATATCAGCAGCGTTTTCGTTTACTGTCCAGCTTGACCCTCCGTTGGATGAACGTGCAAATCCGATATAATCCTCGGTAAACGGTGATATATTTATAACAGAACCCCATGATACAAATACATTTCCGCTTAAATCAGTTCTTATTTCTGCTCCTTGACATCTTTGGGGTGGATTATTGATGATTGTACCTGGGGACCAGCTCTCACCGCTGTTTGATGTATATGAATATCTTACATAAAAAGGCGGAGTAAGAAAAACAAATGATACATAAATTCTCCCGAAATAAGGACTTGAAGATGATACATCATACACTATATCATTTCCTTTATCCATATCACCTGTTGCAATCGTATAAGCATTTGTCCAGTTTGCTCCCATATTGGTCGAGTAATGTGCAAATATTCCGTTTATCAGTATTCCGTGATGAACGAAAATAAATCTGTTGTTGAAGTCAATTATCGGTCCGGGATCGCCACCGTGATTGAATAACGGTACGGCAAAAATTGTATCGGAACCAAACCAGTTCATACCTCCGTTTGTTGATACATAAACACCTTCACTTCTGAAACTTGTTAATGTATTAATAGTACTTGCACTTGCAAACATTAATAAGGGATTAGTCGCATGACGGGTTATATCCGTCTCGTACTGTGCTGTTACATTGGAAGGCAATATTCTGAAATTCGGAGCAAATATATAACCTGAATTTGTATTTTGAGCCGATGACGATAGTATCGCAGTCAGGAGAAGTATGACAATTAATATCTTTTTCATATGTTTTATTTAATATTTAATAACAAATAACTTATTGAACTGGTTCAGTTTAATCTTTAATATAACTTGTTCCCCTCAGCAGATGCGGAAGGGAACAAGTATAAATGCTTTTAAAAAGTGTATCCTATGTTAAATGTACCGAAGAAATTGCTTTCCGGACCTGCTTCATAATATCTGTTGTTTGCATCATTAATATTTATAAATGCCACATACTTCTTATCAAGAATATTGTTAATTCCTGCGTGCGCTAGTAGACTTATACCTTTATATGATATATCAATCCCCAGCATTGAATTCAGAAGATAATATGCTTCGGCGTTTTCAGTATTTGCATCGTTTACATACATTTTGTCAATATAATGGTAGTTACCTTTGATAAATGCTCTTACGTGTTGACTGAAATTGTATTCATACATAAGGTCAACCGAAATGTTATGCTTTGGAACAGAAGGGACAATATTATCTTCATATTTTGTATCAGTAATAATTCCATTTGCGTCTATTATTCTTGCAACATAATCTTTGTATTTGAAATCATTATAAGTGTATGCAGACCTGAGAGTCAGCCCTTTAACAATTTCGGTTTTTAATCCAAATTCCGCTCCGGTTCTGTTTGTTTTTGCAGCATTACGGTAAAATACAGTATTATCAACAACGAAGGGTATGATTTCGTTATTTATGGAAAGGTTATAGAATGTTAATTCCACATAAGTGCTTTTTAAAAAGTTTCTCTGCCCGGTTGGAACATTCGCTTTAATACCGACTTCAAAATTGTTAGAAGTCTGCGGATTTAAATCCGGATTCAGCAATCCGTCACCGTTATCGGATGAGAACGGATAATTATCCAGTTCATTTCCTGCGGGCGTGTCAAATCCTAAACCATATGATGTAAAGGCAGCAATACCCTGCGTGAATTTGTAGTTCAGTGCGATTTTGGGAGTAAATTTATCAAAACCCCTGTTTGCACTTTTCACACCTAAAAGCATATCTTTCTGGTCGAACAAGACATTGTCGTACCTTCCTGTAACAAGTACATCTAATTTATTCTGGATGATAGAAAACTGGTCCTGAAAATAAAAACCGACATTGGATATAGTTTCGTCTGTTTGTGCAAGTAACTGGTCGCCTTTTGTTCCGTTAATATTCTGGTATTCTGTAATTGGACCTGTTTGATAATATACGTCACTGCCGACTGAAAATTCATTGCTGAAATTAGCAATATCCATACGATTTATATATCTGAATCCTCCGCCGATTCCGTAACGGGCAAAAATTCTATATGTTCTCGCAGTTCTGTCGAAATCCTTTAAAGCACCGTATCCTGTTACCTCAATTTCATTTTCGTTATATTTCCCGAATAAAGTATTGAATCGAATTCCGAGCCTTCCTTTTCTTGAAATCCTTTTGGAATCTCTTGATAGGTCGGTGGGATTTGCCGTGTTCGGGTCTGAATTATAATTTGCTTTGTTCAACGAACCGGGAAGCTTAATTGTACCTATTGCGGAATTGAGTAATACCGATAGTTTAGTACCTCTTGACAAATATGTTTCGATTACTGAATTCGTTATGTTCTGATATTCCTGACTGTGTTCTCTGTATCCGTCATAGTTTCGGTAACTGTATGTAAGGAGGAATCTTAAATCTTCATTAATTACTCCAACCTTAAATCCGTTCTGCCTTAATCCGTATGAACCGAATTCGTTATGCAGTGAGACAAAAGGTTTGGTAAAATAAAGGTCAGATTTAAAGTTCACTACGCCTCCGGGAGCATTTGTATATAGTGAAGATGCATTACCTTTGACGATTTCAATCGCCCCTAGTGCATTGAAATCTATGCATTCAATTCTTGTCTGACCGTCGGGTTCGGATTCGGGAATATCATCCTGAAGTATCCTGACTCCTCTGATTCCGGTGTTTGAACGGCTTCCGAAACCGCGGATTGAAATTCTCACGTCGTGATTCCCGTATCTTGATTGTGTAAATATTCCGGGAATTGTCTGGAACATAAAATTTATACCGATACCCGTAACTTTTGTAATATCTCTTTGAGCAATCCTTTCTACGGAAAACGGGATATCAATAATTTTTTTCAATGTCCTTGTTCCTGTTATAATTATTTCTTCAGTTGTATAATTGGAGTCAATCGGTTCTTCCTGTGAGTAAACATCCGATATACATAAAACTGAAAGAAATAAAACTAAAATACAAATGAATATATTTGTTTTCATGTAATTATTTAGTTTTAATTAAATTATTTAATTCAGGAATTTCTATCAGACTAATCGAGGCGGTGGTGTATCCTTATCGAGGAAAATCGAAATCGTGAAAGCGTAAAAATTATACGCAAATTCTATAATATTATTGTATAAATTAAATTCAGTATCAGGTAATAGTCCTGTTAAAATAATATTCCGTAATATATTGAAAATGTAGGGATGTTTTGCGTTCGGTTTTGATTCAGTACTAAAATAAATAGAAAAAGATTTTTCAAGAAATGTTTCGTTTTTATCGCATATGCATTTGAAAAATATCGAATCGTTTCTTTCCTCTGTTTTAAATATATCATACATCTCATTGTTGTAAATAAATTCACGGCTGTGAACGAAATAAACTTTATCTTTTAACTCCTCGCTGCTGAACCCGAGTATTATCAGTTCTTCTTCTGAAAGAAAATTGTCTATTCTTTCAAATGCCTCTTTCTTAAAAGTCTTTTTTAAATGAAAATAAGGAAACAGAAATCCGAAGGCATTGTATAAAAGTAAAAGCATAAGTAATATTGAAACAATACGCTTCATATTATACTAAAATATATATATTTTCAAACTTTTTCAATTTAGAATATAATAATACATTTTTTGGGCAGAGTGAGTCAGAGACTTTGTAGTCTTAATAAAGTAAATTTTTTTCGACTCACATCTGTTTATAATTATACAACCGGAAATATTATTGAATATAATATATAAAATCAAATTAATATTTTGTTAATACTTTAGATGAAAGACCTCAGACCATTAATTAAATATTTAAGGAAATACAGGAAAAAACTTTATGCAGGATTTGTCTTTATTGTCATATCTATTTCAATTCAGAGTCTGTATCCGCTTGTTATAGGGAGGGCAGTAGATGACCTTACGGGAGGTGTTCTAAGATATTCATTACTGACGTACGCACTGTTTAGTATAGGTCTGGTAATACTGAGCGGGATATTTCTTTTTATGATAAGACAGACAATAATTGTGACATCACGGGACATAGAAAATGACTTACGGAACGATTTTTTGACAAAACTGCAATTTTTATCGAAGAGTTTTTTTGATAAAAATTCCACAGGTGATATAATGGCTCGTGCCACCAATGACATCAACAATGTAAGAAATTTTATTGGTCCCGGGATAATGTATTCGGTTCAGACCTTTTTCAGAACCACGATTACATTAGCGATTTTAATAAGTATAAGTCCCTCTATTACACTGATATCACTGCTTCCGTTACCTTTTATTACACTACTGGTCTACCGTGTAATGAAATATACATACAACAGGTCACTTCTTGTACAGGAATCATTTTCCGCAATGACAACAAAGGCTCAGGAAAGTTTTTCAGGTATAAGGGTCATAAAATCTTACGTAAGAGAAAAATTTGAAATATCGGAATTCAACAGAATTTCCGAAGATTACCAGAAGAAAAATTTATCACTTGCAAGGATTCAGTCGTATTCATTTCCGATGATGTTCATGTTCACGGGACTATCGGTTATTCTCGTAATATATTTCGGCGGTTTAGGAGTAATCGGCGGAACATTCACAATCGGGAACATTGCATCTTTTTTAGTATACTTAAATCAATTAACCTTTCCAATGATAGCTCTGGGGTGGGTAATAAATTTAATTCAGCGGGCATCACCTTCAATGAACCGTTTAACGAAGATTATGAACACTCTTCCTGAAGTCGCCGATGCAAAATCGGATTCATTCAAAGGTCAATTCAAAATAACCGGGGGCATTGAATTCAAAGCCGTTAAATTTAAATATCCGGGAACAGACAGAATTGTTTTAGAGAATATAAATCTGACAATTCCTGCCGGTTCAACACTCGGGATAATCGGTCACACCGGTGCAGGCAAGAGTTCACTGATAAATCTCATTACACGCTTGTATGACGTTACCGAAGGAGAAGTTCTGATAGACGGAATTAACATAAAAGACATTCCGCTGCCGAAATTAAGGGAAGCAATCGGAATAGTTCCGCAGGAATCTTTCCTTTTCTCTGACAGTATAATAAAGAACATTACTTATTCCGAATCCGTAACTGATGAGAGCAGAGCCGTGGAGGCTTCAAAAATTGCAGGACTTTATAAGGATGTAGAAACATTTCCTGACAAGTTTTACACACACATCGGTGAACGAGGCATTACACTTTCAGGCGGGCAGAAACAAAGGGCTGCTCTGGCAAGGGCAATTTACAAGAATCCCGGAATATTAATACTTGATGACTCGCTCTCGGCAGTTGACACAAATACGGAAGAAGAGATTCTGAAGAAATTAAAGGCAGTAATGAAAAACAGGACAAGTATAATTATATCACACAGAATTTCAACAATTAAAAATGCGGATAACATAATTGTATTAAGCGACGGGTTAATAGCCGAGCAGGGTACACACACAGAACTTATTGAAAAAACAGGTACATATAACGATATTTATCAGCGTCAACTGCTTGAAGAAGAAATTAAGGAAATAGAATAGTGGCGGCGAAGAAAAAATATAAAAGACTACAGGGAGAAGAAGTTCTCGGGAAACAGATAGATTCGGTATTATTAAAGAGATTACTTTCCTATACAAAGCCGTATAAATATCAAATCATATTTGCCACTTTTTTAACAATAAGCATTTCTGCATTAGCCGCCGTCAGACCTCGATTAACGCCCATAGCAATAGACGAAAAAATTGCTTTTGGTGATATTCCCGGTTTACAAATTATTGTTTTAATATTGCTGGGAACTCTCATTCTTCAGGGGTTAATACAATATTCGATGGGTTATCTTACCAGCTGGATAGGGCAGAAAATTATTTTTGATTTACGGAGGAAAGTATATAATCACGTTATAAATCTTAATCTAAAATATTTTGACAACACTCCGATAGGAAGGATTGTTACCAGAGTTACTAATGATATAGATGTCTTATTTGAAGTATTTTCATCGGGAATCGTGGCAACATTCGGGGATATATTTACAATTATATGGATTCTTTTTTTCATGTTTTCGATTGATACGCAGTTAGCACTGGTAACACTTTCTGTACTTCCCCTGTTAATATACGCTACATCAGTTTTCAGAAAAAAAGTAAGGGAATCTTACAGAAAAATCCGTATTCTCGTTGCTAAAATGAATTCTTTCATACAGGAACATATAACCGGTATTTCTGTTGTTCAGTTATTTGTAAAGGAGCGGGATACAATAAATGAATTCGGGAGAATAAACCGCGCTCACACGGAACAGAACAAGAAAAGTGTATTTTATCATGCTGTTTTTTTCCCTGTTGTAGAACTAATCAGTGCAACTTCAATCGGTTTGATAATATGGTTCGGCGGGGGGCAGGTTGTCCGGAGTGTGATTTCTATCGGTGTTTTAATATCTTTCATACAGTATATTGAAATGTTCTTCAGACCTATCAGGGACCTTGCGGAAAAGTATAATATTCTTCAGACTGCAATGGCATCAAGTGAAAGAATATTCGAACTGCTTGACAGGAAATCACCGGTTACTGACCCTTTAAATCCGGTAAAACAGGATATTGAGAAAGGAGAAATAGAATTTAAGAATGTATGTTTTGCATATAACAGTGATGAATACGTGCTGAAGAATGTTTCTTTCAAAATTAACGCAGGGGAGAAAGTGGCATTTGTTGGAGCGACGGGAGTAGGTAAGAGTACAATTATTAATCTGCTGAACAGGTTTTATGATATTAACAGAGGTGAAATAAAAATTGACGGAATAAATATTATTGAATTTAAACAGCAGGATTTAAGAAAAAAAATAGCAGTAGTATTACAGGATGTATTTTTATTCTCGGGGGATATTCGTTATAATATAAATCTTGGTGAAAATTCCATTACAGATGAAGAAGTATATAAGGCTCTTGAAAATGTCGGGCTTTCGGATTTTATTAATTCACTGCCGGCAAATATTTTTCATAAAGTTAATGAAAGGGGCTCAACTCTTTCGGTAGGACAAAAGCAGTTGATTTCTTTTGCACGTGCACTTGCTTTTAATCCGAAAATTTTAATTCTTGATGAAGCCACTTCAAGCGTTGATACTGAAACAGAACATCTTATTCAGGAAGCGATTAAAACTTTGATTTCAGGCAGGACTTCGATTATTATTGCGCACAGACTCTCTACAATACAGAAGTGCGATAAAATAATTGTTTTGCACAAAGGCGAAATCAAAGAAATGGGGACGCATCAGCAACTCCTTGAGCACGGCGGTCTATACTACAAACTTTACCGGTTACAATACAAAAAAGAACTGATAGAAGGGGATACCGCCTGACAAATAAGCGGTTGAAACAACATCACTTTAAGAACGTATATTCAGATAATGAGAATCGTCTGCTGATAATTAAATATTTCGGACAGGATTTAGCGATGGCTATTATGGTCGGATTACTTGGAGATAAACAGAAAGTTCAAGTACAAAAAACTATAATAATCTGAAACATAGTATTTATTAATCAAATATTAAAAAAATGAATCCTTTCAGAATTTTATTTTTATTGGTTTTTCTGATTACAGCAGGAAATATTTTTTCACAGTATCAGAATGTTCATATAAGCAGTTTCTATTATCCGCACGAGACTTCTATTATGATAAATCCGCGAAATCCCGGCCAGATTGTTGCTGGAGCAAATGCTATTACATCAAGCAGCTGGAGCGGTTATTATTATTCAACTAACGGAGGATTTAACTGGACATCAGGTTTTTTGCAATCCACAGCAGCGTTTCCCTCAGGTGACCCTGTAATCATAGTAGATACACTGGGGCATTTTTACTTCATACAAAATGCAAACGGATGGAATCATCAGCCTCGTTTTGATGTTCATCTTGTATGCAAATCAACCAACGGCGGAATGAACTGGTCGAACGGAGTTACATATGGAAAGAATGGAGACAAACTGCAGGATAAACCGTGGGGGTGCGTTGACCTTTCTCACGGACCTTACGGAAATTATATTTACATAACCTGGACGGAGTTTGATGTATATATGAGTTATAATCCTCTTGACAGTTCAAGGATTTTATTTACCCGTTCAACGGACGGCGGGCAATCTTTCAGTACACCGAAAAGAATCAGCCGCTGGGGAGGAAATGCAATTGATTCAAGTAATACAGTGGAAGGAGCAGTACCTTGTGTCGGCACAAATGGAGAAGTGTTTGTCTCCTGGGCAGGACCGCGCGGAATTTGTTTTAATAAATCCACAAATGCAGGTTTAACGTGGCTGACAAGTGAAATAACTGCTGTCCCTTCTTACCCCGTGGGATGGACTTATTCAGTACCCGGATTGATGAGGTGCAACGGATTGCCGATTACCTGCTGTGATGTCAGTAACGGACCTTACAGAGGAACAATCTATATTAACTGGTCTGACCAAAGGAATGGTCCTGACGATACTGACATATGGCTCGTGAAATCAACGAACGGCGGATTGAACTGGTCTGCTCCCAAGCGGGTAAATAATGATGCCCCGGGCAAACATCAGTTTTTGACGTGGATGAGTGTCGACCCGGTAACGGGATATATTTATGTTGTTTTTTATGACAGGAGAAACTATACGACATTCCTGACGGATGTTTATTTAGCACGTTCGACTGACGGAGGACAGACTTTCGGTAATGTTAAAATCAGTCAGACTGCATTTTCTCCAATCGGAAACGTATTTATAGGAGATTATAACGGTATATCCGTATATAATAATAAAGTCAGACCGATATGGACGAGAATGGATTATAACAATACGTCGATCTGGACGGCAATTATTGATTCATTAACAATCGGAGTTACGAAAATTAATGAAATCATTCCTGAAGATTATTATCTGAGCCAGAACTATCCGAATCCCTTTAATCCTGAAACAAAAATATCATATAAAATCCCTGAGATCGGATTCGTCAGTCTGAAAATTTTCGATATAAGAGGACGAGAAATTAAAACTCTCGTCGAAGAAAATCAGAGTGCGGGTGAATATGAACTGAATTTCAATGCGGGTGATTTGCCGTCAGGGACATATTTTTACAGGATTCAAACGAATGAGTTTACCGACACAAAAAAAATGGTATTGGCAAGATAGAAATATAGATGAATTTATTTTATTAGTTTTCAAACACTGCGTAAAATGGCAAGAAATTTTTCTGATGGAATTTAAAATTATATCCCTGACGGAATATAAGCAATTTGAAAAATATTTCCTCATCCGATGAAGCAAGTTCATCGGATGACGCAGCTAAATAAAATATTCTTTGCGGTCTTCGCCTCTTTGCGCCTTTGCGTGAAATACATATTGTTTGATTCCGGCTTGTCCGGGTTATGTATTAATATCGGCATTCAATATCTGATTGTAATAATTTATATTATTCAAAAAATAAATTATTATGGATATAAAGAATGATTTACGGCTTGCAGTTCTGATTGATGCTGATAATGTTCCTTATGCAAATGTAAAAGAGATGCTTGAAGAAATTGCCAAGTACGGGGTTCCTACATTTAAGCGGATATACGCAGACTGGACTAAACCGACAGTATCGGGCTGGAAGTCGGTATTGCTTGAAAATGCAATCACACCGGTTCAACAGTACAGTTACACAACGGGAAAGAATTCAACCGATTCCGCATTAATTATTGACGCTATGGATATTTTGTACTCGGGAAAAGTTGACGGATTCTGTATCGTCTCTAGCGACAGTGATTTTACAAAACTCGCAACGAGATTAAGAGAGGCGGGAATGAAAGTATTCGGATTCGGTGAGAAAAAAACTCCAAAACCATTTATTTCTTCCTGTGATAAGTTTATTTATTTGGAAATATTATCCAAAGAGGTCGAAGATAAAAACTTAATTCAGGAAGTAGACGAAAAACCTGTAAAAAGAAGAAAAAAAGCAAAATCCTTAAAACCAATGCTAAAAAAAGACGAAGAGCTGGTTGACCTCATCGCGGACAGTATAGATGACATTGCAGATGAAAACGGATGGGCTTTCCTCGGTGACCTCGGCAACTTTCTTTTAAAGAAACAGCCAAACTTTGACCCGAGAAATTACGGCTACAATAAACTTGTCCCGCTAATAAAAAGTTTCGGCAGATTTGAAATTGATGAAAGAGAAATCGGAAAAGGTAAAATTAAACACGTTTATGTGAGAACAAAATAATCATATTGGTTCCGGTATAAAATTTATTAAATAAATATTACTTGATTTGAAGTTACTGCTTGCTACAAACAATAAAGACAAAATTTCCGAAATTGCTCATAAACTAAAAGAATTTGATTTGCAATTACTGACACTGAATGATTTGGAAAAAGAGATTGATGTAATTGAAGACAGCGATACACTTGAGGGCAATGCTTTTAAGAAAGCAAAAGAAATATTTAATGCAACAGGAATTCCGACGATTGCAGATGATACGGGTTTATTCGTGGATGCTTTGAACGGCGAACCGGGTGTATATTCTTCAAGATATGCCGGTGATGAAGCAACATACGATGACAACTGCAGAAAATTAATAAAAAATATGGAAGGTATCCCCGGTGAAAAGCGGAATGCACATTTTAAAACGGTAATCTGTTTTTATGTTAATTTCAGTGAGCAATATTTCTTTGAAGGAATTGTTAAAGGAAAAATAATTAATGATAAGAGGGGAACCGGCGGGTTTGGATATGACCCTTTGTTCATACCTGACGGATTTGATAAAACTTATGCCGAAATGACTCTCGAAGAAAAAAATATTTTATCGCACAGGGCAAAAGCACTGGAACAATTCAGGATTTTATTGGATAAAAAGTATAGTGAATTAAATATATAAATATGAAAAAAATTACTTTGTTGATTTTTACGGCAGTATTATTAATCGTAGGATGCAGTTCTTCAAAAAAGACCGGAGTCGCTTACGAAGATTTGAAAAATACAAGATGGGTCTTGAAAGAATTAAATTCAAGCCCTGTCACCGATACAAAACAGGATATTTACGTTATTTTTGGTGTAAACGATAATAAATTCAATGGTTTTGGAGGATGTAACAAGTTTTTCGGGACTTATGATTATGACGGGAAAACGCTGAAAATCTCTGATTTCGGTTCAACTAAAATGTTTTGTACGGATGATAAATACGAGATAAAATTCTTCGATGTGCTGAATTCGTTTGACGACCATAAGATAGCGGAAAAATATTTATATTTGTATAAAAGCGGAAAAGTTCTGGCTAAATTCGAAGCAATATTCCTGTAAATAGTAATGCTCATCCAATGTGCGAAGCTCATCGGATGAGCAAATGTGAAAAATTCTTTACCAGATTACCGCTCTTGTCCCGTCAGGTCTGAAATATTTATCGCCCGGCTGAATTCCGAATGCCTCATAAAATTCGGGGACATTATAAACCGTTCCGTTTACTCTTGCAATTGACGGCGAATGTGAATCTTCTTTAAGTCTTCTCATTAATTCCTTATCCGTTATACTTCCTCTCCATATTTGTGCATAAGAAAGAAAGAATCTCTGTATAGGTGTGAAACCTTCAATTTTTTCCTGTGGAGAATTTTTCTTCCAGACATTCTTCAAAGCGTGTAATGAAAGAGTCACTCCTCCGAGGTCGGAAATGTTCTCGCCGAG
>JAFGII010000045.1 GCA_016929695.1 Ignavibacteria bacterium | reverse complement strand
TAATTTTAAATATTCATTATGAAAAAAACATTAGTGGAATTTGCTCTGAATATATTGAAAAGATACAACGTAAATGAAGAGTTTATTTTTACGAAATCGGGGGACAGATACAGCGGGATATCAAGGCTGGAGTTATATAACGGCGCATTCAACCTCTATGAGTTTTTTAAAAAGTCGGGTATGAATACCGGTGACAAAGTTGCAATAATTTCCGAAAACAGAATCGAGTGGATACTGGCTGATTTTGCGAGTATGTTTGCAAAAATGATAACGGTTCCGGTTTATACTACTTTGAGTTCCGAATCAATTAAATACATTTTCAATAATGCCGAAGTCAAAATATGTTTCGTTTCAAATGCATTACAACTTGATAAAGTTCTTGCAATTAAAGATGAGGTACCGAGTTTAAAGAAAATAATTGCATTCACTGAAACCGCAAAGACACCGGATTCAAAAATATTGACAATCAGTTCAATTCTGAGACAGGGCAGGTCTATGGACGCGGAGGAACTTATTAGCACGATTGAACAGATAAATGATAAACTTGACGAGGATGACGTAATCACAATAATCTACACATCCGGCACAACGGGTGTTCCCAAAGGTGTGATGCTGACGCATAAAAATATTTATTCAAATCTTGTATCCTGTTCCAAAATTTTACCTATTACACAGGATGATGTATTTTTATCATATCTTCCATATTCTCACATATACGAAAGGACAACCGGATATTATTTGCCTTTATTTTTCGGACCGAAGATATATTACGCACAAAGCATAGATACGATTGGGGTACAGATGGCGGAAGTTAAGCCGACGTTTGTGATAACTGTCCCCAGACTTCTGGATAAAATGTATAACAGATTATTGAAGACTTATGAGGAAATGCCGTCCGGACTTAAAAAAAGAATATTCGGATGGGGATTGAACGTAGCAAGAAATGAAGGTCATAGAAAAAGTTCTCTGAAATGGCAGATAGCCGACAGGTTAGTATTTAAAAAAATCAAGGAAAAAACCGGCGGTAGATTGAGATATTTTGCATCAGGCGGGGGTGCTCTGAATAAAACTGTCGGAAAATTTTTTGACGGTCTTGGAATCGAAGCACTCGAAGGTTATGGTATGACGGAAACATCACCCGTTATTTCCTGTAATCCTCCGGGCAAAATAAAATACGGTACAGTCGGAACCCCGCTTGAAGGTGTTGAGGTGAAAATAGCTCCGGACGGTGAAATTCTCGTAAAAGGTGACCTTGTTATGAAAGGGTATTTCAATAATCCGGCGGAAACAGAATCTACCATTATTGACGGCTGGCTTCATACAGGAGATATTGGCGAAATCGACAGTGACGGATACATCAGAATTACGGACAGGAAAAAGTCTTTATTCAAGTCCTCGGGAGGAAAATATATTGCACCTACTCATATCGAAGAATTAATAATGCAGTTGCCTTATGTTGACCAGGTGCTTGTTATCGGGAATGAGCGTATGTATGTAACTGCTATTATTATTCCCGAGATGGAAGGGCTGAAACTTCTTGCAAAAAGTTTGAATTTAGAAGTAGAAACGGAATCAGAACTGTTCCAGAGTGAAATCCTGCTGAAAAAAATTAATTCCGACATAAACGAAAAGCAGAAAGATCTGGCACCTCACGAAAAAGTCCGGAAATTTACTCTATATGAAAAACCTTTCACGATTGAAAACGGTGAACTGACACCAACTATGAAAATAAAACGTAAATTCGTAGAAGAAAAATATAATTATATAATTGAGAAGATGTATCACAAAGTGTAGCAGGCGAAAAGTTTATAATGTTAATAAAGTTATTAAGTTTGTAAATTAGAAAATTCAGCAGTTTATTTTAATGATATAATTTTTTAATTGGATTAAATATTAAATTGAAATAATATATATTTATAATATGATACTTGATTACATACCAATTTTCCTGATGATTCTGACGGCTGTTCTTATAGCGGTTTTTTTTGTTAATGCCTCCTGGTTCTTCGGACCAAGAAAACCGGATAAGGAAAAATTATCTACTTACGAAAGCGGTATGGAACCGATAGGCACTGCCCGCGAGAGGTTCTCCGTTAAATATTATATGGTTGCCGTAAGTTTCATCGTGTTTGATATTGAGATAGTATTCCTCTATCCCTGGGCTGTTTCTTTTATTTCCCTTCCTAAAAATGAACTTGTGTATTCGCTGATTGTCGGTTTGATATTTATTTTTATTCTCATCGTCGGTTTAGTCTATGAATTCGGCAGAGATGTATTGAAGTGGGATTAAACTGTTTTTTGTTCATATCTTATAATAAACTAATATGATGAAAAAATTCTATATTTTCTCCGCAATTGTTTTAATTTCGTTATTTCTTAAAGATGTCTCCGCACAAAATGATAATATCAGCAAATTACTGAAAAATTTCAGGATATCGGCCGGAATTGATTTTTATTATGCTTATGACAATGATTTTGATAAAATCGAAAGAGAGTTATCGGCTTTATCTTCATTCAGAGATGAAATGCGAATTAATCTCGCCCGTTTTTCTCTCGCATATTGCTCGGATGTGATACGCGGTAAAATTTCCGTTCATTACGGCGATATTCAGAAGTACAACTGGGAAACGGAAAATCCGAATCTGCAGGAAGCGAATTTAGGTTTCAGTCCCGTTGATAAATTATGGATTGATGCGGGTTATTTCATTACACATATAGGTGCTGAAAGTTTTCCTTCGGAAAATTATTTCAGTACTTTTTCTTTGCCATCTTATTATCAGCCGTTTTATCAGAGCGGAATGAAAGTCGGATACGAATTTTCGGAAAAATTCTCGGCATCTTTATTTTTACTTAACGGATATAATGTAATCGAAGATAATAATAAAAATAAGTCTTTCGGTATTCAGTTATCTTATTCGCCCGCTGAACCGCTGCAGATTGTATATAATAATATAATCGGAAATGAAAATCCGTCAGACGAAGCAGGGCAGACAGGAATGCTGAACAACCTGATTTTCTATTTGTATCCCTGCCAGCGACTGGAAACCATTCTCGGTCTGGATTTCGGTTTCCGTGAAAAATCGGCTCCGGAAGATTTTGAAAAAAGTGCTTATTCCTATGGTGCAATGTTTTCGGCAAAGTTCAAAATTCATCCGAAATTCAGTACAGCGGTGAGAGGTGAATTTTATCAGGATATAGCCGGTATTTTTTC
>JAFGII010000044.1 GCA_016929695.1 Ignavibacteria bacterium | reverse complement strand
TTGAAAGCCTTCTTTGTATCGCATTGTTTGTGTTTGTTTATAACTATAACAAATAAAATGAATTATTCGTTTTCACACAGTCTCTCCTGCGTTGGAACCTATTAAACTTTTCTCTGATTTATTTATCCCAAAATTGTCATTTGAAAACATAATTTAAATATATCGGCAAAGAAATATTACAACTATTTTCCCACAATCCGATAAAATATTTTCTTTGTTTCATAACTAAGGACAACTTCAATATTCGCTGATTTCCTTTACTTGTCATATATGAACCCATTGATAGAATTATATATCTTATAGTTCTTAATCTTGACTCAACATTACTTTGCATTACTGCTTGTTTGAACAAACTCATTATAATGAATTGTTCCATTTGTTTTTCTTAAAAATACTAGATTACTTTCGCAGTCGGTTTGCGTGTATGTGCAGTAGCGGATAAGAAGCACTTTCCTTTCCGTTTAGCACAAAGTTTATTAGATGCACTGACCTTTTATTTACCACTTCACCAGTTATTGCACATACACGTTGTTAGCGGTTCGTGCTTTTATATTTGCGTATAGGCTAATTTTAATAAATCTATCTACGCAGGAAACTTATTATTTTCATTATAACCTTAGGGGGTGGTTTCATACCAAGTTGTTCCATTAATGCTAATCGGTCAGGAACTCCCCAGTGTTCTATAAGTTTCCCATCTTTGAAGCGCATAATATCTATTACTGTAATTTCAAATGTTTTACCGGTCGGAGGCAATGGTCCGAATTGTCTTTTATGAGTTCCACGACCTGTCATTCGTCCCCATACTTTATCGCCCTCTATAATCAGGTCCTCAATTTTCAAAGTAAAATCGGGAAATGCATCATGAAGATTTATGATTGCTTTTTTAACCCCCTCAACATTAGGAGGATTAAATCCATACTGATGTTCCACAAAATCCGGTGAAGAATAAGTGTCAAATACAGTTACATTACCATTACTGAATCCTTCTTCAATAAGGATTCGAAATAGTTCTTCGTTGGTTTTCATAATATTTCTCTTTTTTTAAGGTTATTTGAATTCATGCATTATATTAGTTATCAGCTTTCAGTGGTGCGCCAACAACTTTCATGTCATGGTCTGCAAAAACTTTTTCGATTTCTTCATTTGTCGGTGGAGATGTCCATTTGTCAGTAACCTTAAAAAATGCTTCCATCTTTCCTGATGGCAAATAAGAAACTATCATCTTCCCTTTTTCTGTCAACTGTATGAAGGCGTGTTGTACATTTCTTGGAAGAAAAATTGTGTCGCCTGATTTCATTTGATATTTGTCGTCACCTACTTGAAATAAATACTCTCCTTCAATGACATAAAACCACTCGTCTTGAAATGGGTGAATATGCAATGGAGGTCCTCCGTTTGGAGTAAGCCCGGTTTGCTCAAACACAGCTAAATCATTTTCAGTGTCAGTTCCGGAAATTTTTATGTCTAAGATATTTAGGGTGACGCCCTTCATTTTGTAGTGTTCACCAAATCTGGCTTCACCTGCCTTTACTTTGAATCCTTTTTCTGTTCTCATAAAAATGTTGGTTTTGATTTTAGCAAAAATACTCAATGGAAAGAGAGCAAGTGCCGATAAAATAAATGTTCCTCGTTTCATTTTATTCCTTTTTAGTTATATGTTTGTTTAATATAATCTATTCAAATTTGCATGGTCGCCATAGCATAACCGTTAACGTTTTGCAGATTTGCGATGGGCGGGCTTTTCAGCACAAATGTTGATGTGGAGAACCAAACTTTCTGTAACCACAAAACTGTCTGCGGAGCACGAAACCCCGCCTATTGCAAATGTGCTGTTATCTGCTGCTGTTCTTTCTTTGGTGTCTGTCGTCAAGTTAAGTTTATATTTTCTTGGTCAATGCAACCCATAAATCAAAGGTCGCAAAATTGTCAATATTTGTTTTATATAATATGTCTTTAAGAATATTTCTTGTTAACTCATATTTTTTTCCTTCTGAAATTCATTTTGGAATAGTTAGTCCAAATCTCTTTATTACATCAACAAATTTGTCATTGTTCACGAAATATTCTTTAGGATTATGTATGGTTAAAACTTTTGAAATAAATCCTATCTTAATTCCAGGCAAAGAATATTTAACATTTAACGCTAAGTCAATTCTTTTATCAATTGGCATATTATCATCACAAATAAGTTTTAAAAGACTGGTAAATTTTTGTTTGTTTTCTAATATTTGTCTTTTAAACCAAATTGCCTGCAAACTACCTAATGCTCCTCTACAAAACCCGTTTTTAGTAAAAAAGGTTTCATAACTGTTCCTGCTTTATTAAATCCTGCATATTTTCTTCACAATTTTTCTTGTTTTCAAAGGATAATTTTTTAATAGTATTAATAATCTTTTTTTTTCCAGTTTCTCTAAGTTCAACGACGAAAAATCTAATTTGTATTTCCCGAACGAAAAAAGATAAACTGCATCCAAAAAACACTTCCCCTGTGAGGCAATAAAAAGATTGTTTTTTCGTTCAAAATCTAGATAATATTTCTTATTCAGTTTGTAGTATTTAAAAAGAATTCCGCCGGATTCATATTTGATTGAACGTTTTACGGATGCACTTTCAATAAAATTTCTCTGTACCTGACTTGTTGTTCCGTAATATGCCAATCCGGTCATAAAAGATATATATGAAGGTTCCTGTAAAATGTTGGCAATGGAGAATAATTCTTCATTAGTTATATTTTCTAACTTCTGTTTTGTAGTATAATAATTATTTTTTAATTTAATCAGCAGTTCTTTTTTTGAATATCTTGAGCAAAATACTCGGGCTGACGGTAATTTCATGTCGAGTAAATCAGCGACATCTTCAACCCTGAAATAAGGAAGAAGTTCTAATGTCCGGAATTTTATTAAATTTTTACTAAATATAATATATTATCAATTATGTTATAAATATATATTTAGTAAAATAACAAGGAAAAATTACGTTTATGTTTTCGATTAAATGAACCGCATTAACCGAAACCAATATATTATAGTTCAACATTTTAAATTGAACATTTAACATTAAATATGTTCCGTGTTTATTCCGTGTATTCTGTGAATCTGATACGTAATACTTGTATCCGCGAGATTCCGCAATTCAGCGTGTTCAGCGTGCAATATTCTTAATACTTGATTTTCACTTGTCTTCCTGTCTCCTTGTCTCATTGTCACCTTGTCTCCTTGTAACTTTGTCACTTTGTCACTTATAACTTTGTATGCAACAATTACCCGAAAAATCCGTTAAATAATCAAATCATTCTTCATAGAATTTTCATTCTAATTAATTTATTTTGTACAAATTAATTCCTTAATATAAATAAAATTTTTATGATAAATTCGTCGCTGTCCCCTAAAAAATGCGTTATCGTAATATGCATTTTTGTTTTGTGCCTGTTTCCGTTTGTTACAAGTGCTCAATCTGTTGGCAACGTAAATGATTTGAAAATTTATCTCGATTCTAAGGACTCGGTTTATGAAAATATCTGCATCGAATACGGTACACAAACCTGGAACCTCTACTCTATGGAAGATGAAGCAGACCTGAAAACCCCTAAAGAAAAAATGAACGCCTTCCTGCAGGATAACGAATTTATTGAAAATATTGACTACTGGAATAAAAATGAAAGTTCAATCGAAGATGAAATCCTGAAACGCAGAGTGTTTGTGTATAATAATATTATTGAAGGAACTAAGATTGAACTCGACTCTGAAGTCCGCGAGAAAACAACATACCTGCTGGAAGCATTGAGAAACAGAAATGAAGATGATTCTTCGGCAAATGCCGAACTGGAAAACCGGGTGAAAGAATTAATGAAATTAAGAAATAAAAAAGCAAGAATGCTCGGCTATGAAAATTATGCGGATTACTTGCTCGATTATTACGGCATCGGTCATCAATGGTTTAAAGATTTTACGAAAATCATCGAGGAAAAAACCGAACCTGTCTATAATGAACTGCTCGCAAAAATTAAAGAAGAAAAAGATTCCGTAAAATTTCGTGATGTGATGAAATATCTGAAAAGAGGATATAATCCTGAATATTCAATGGACAGTAATTTTTTAATTATGCGGGAAACTATTGCCGGGATAGGTATTAATTATGATTCGATTCCAATCAGATTCGTTGTTAAGGAAGCGGATTTCGGCGGAAACTGCATCGGTGTAAAAATTCCCGCGGATTTCAGAGTTATAATGGTTCCGGGAATAAATTTTTCTGCCTTTATGCATGAACTCGGTCACGGTCTGCATGGAGCATTTACTAAATCCGAATCCGCAATTCTGAAAGGTTATGAATGGTGTTTCGGAAATGACCCGCCGGCTTTTTATGAAGGTATGGCGGTGACTATGGCTGATTTTCTTAAACATCCGGACTGGCTGGACCAATATACTAATCTCACCGATGAAGAAATAAGGAAACAGGTGAACATTGATAAATTCTCTTCTGCCGTCTGGATGAGATATAATTTGTATGCTATTCTCGCGGAAATTGAGATTTACAGGAATGAAGAAGAAAATCATATTGATGTAGTAAAAAAACTCTTTAAAAAAGTGTTTAAAACTGACGATTTTATGAGCAGGCAATACTCTCTTTTAAATACTTTGTATATTGACTATCCCTGCTATTTGCAGAATTATACAATTGCCGATGTTATTTCTTATCAGGTTCATAAAACTCTCAGGGAAAAATTCGGAGAGAATTATGTTAACAATAAGGAAGTTTCAAAATTTATGATCGAAAATTTCTATAAATACGGAGTCGCTAAAGACTGGAAGAAAATTTTGTTTGATGCTACGGGCAGTGAACTGGATGTGGAAGGATATTTTAAATCACTTGGTCTTTTAAACTGAATTTACAAATTTAAATTATATTATTATGAAAAAAATTATAACTCTGCTGATTTTTGCACTTGCGGTTATAGGATTTTCAAACGGATATTCGCAGTCCTATGAACCGGGAAAATCCTATCACGGCTTTAAATTAATCGAAAAAAAATTCGTTAAGGAAGTAAATGCGGAATGCTACCTGTTTGAACACGAACCAAGCGGCGCAACGCTTATGAAAATTGCTTCCGCTGATGCCAATAAAACATTCGGAATTTCATTCAAAACAAATCCCGAATCAGATGCGGGATTCCCCCACATAATGGAACATTGCGTTCTGAACGGCTCAAAAAAGTTTCCGGTGAAAAGCCCGTTCGACGTACTCGTTAAGGGCTCGCTTAATACTTTTATTAATGCCTTTACAGGTGCCGACAGAACTATGTATCCCGTCGCAAGTATGAATTATAAAGACTATTTCAATCTGATGGACGTCTATCTCGATGCGGTCTTTAATCCGAATATTTATAATGACCCGCGCATTTTGAAACAGGAGGGCTGGCATCATAAACTGACTTCGAAAGATGACCCTATCGTCTATAACGGTATCGTATATAACGAAATGAAAGGTGCCTTTTCGAGTCCGGAAAGAGAATTGAGTTTTATGATTACTAAAAATCTTTTTCCCGAAAGTCCCTATAGATTTTCTTCAGGCGGATATCCTGCCTCTATTCCCGAACTGACTTATGAGGCATTCCTCGATTATCACAGGAAATATTATCATCCGTCAAATAGTTATATTGTTGTCTATGGCGATGCTGACCTGAATGAGGAACTGAAATTTATTAATGATAACTATCTTAAAAATTATACACGCTCGGGCGCGGAAGTTGTATTCCCGCTTCAGAAACCTTTTAATCAAATTAAAGAAGTCAGAGGTACTTATTCTGTTACCGAAGGAGCTAATACCGATGACCAGACTTTCCTCGCTCTTAGTTTTGTAACAGGCGAGAATAAAAACCAAAAACTTTCTTACGCACTTTATATTATCGGCGATGTGTTAATCGAACAGGAAACTGCACGAATCAGAAAAGCCCTCGAAGCGGCAGGAGTCGGAAAGGAAATTACATTCGACTTCTATGACTATCAGCAGAATATTTTTTCCATTGAGGTTCAGAATGCCAATGCGTCGGATAAAAATAAATTCAGGGATATTATTTTGCAGGAGTTCCATAATGCTGCTAAAAATGGACTGGATAAAGAAGCCGTAGAAGGCTCTTTCAATAGACTCGAGTTTCAGGAAAAAGAAATGAATAGTTCACAACTCGGACTCTCCTATGCTTTCCGCTCTTCAAAAGGATGGCTCTATGCCGATGACCCGTTCCTTACTCTTGAATATGAGAAGGTTCTCGATGAACTGAAATCGGATATTGCAAACGGCTATCTCGAATCCGTTATTGATGAATATCTTGTGAGAAATAATCACGCCCTGCTTTCTGTTCTGGAACCTGAACCCGGTCTCGAATCGAAGAAAAATGAAGAGACCAGAAAGAAACTTGAGGAATATAAGAAAAGTCTTTCCGATTCGGAAATTGAAAATCTCGTTAAGGAAACTAATGACCTGATTAAATATCAGAAAGAAGAAGATTCAAAGGAAGCACTAGCGTCTATTCCCCTGCTCGATTTAAAGGATATTGAACCGAAAGTAAAATTCTATGAAATTGAACAGGGACGTATATCGGGTATCCCCGCGTTTAAGTATGATGTCTTTACTAATAATGTTGTCTATATGCAGCAGATTTTTGACCTGCGCGTTTTGCCGCAAGAATATATTCAGTATGCTCCCCTGCTCGCCGAACTTATCGGAAGTCTTTCTACTGAAAATTATTCTTACGGTGAACTCGAGAAAAATCTGAATATTCATACAGGCGGTTTTTCTGCATCTTTATCTGCATTCCTCGAAAATCAGAAAGATGAAAATCTTATTCCGAAATTTATCGTCAGTTCCAAAGCAATGAATTATAAAATTGCTCGGATGCTCGAACTCGCAAGCGAAATTATTTTAAATACGAAATATGACGATAAGGAAAGAATTAAATCATTGCTTGTTAGATTGCAGTCTAACCTCGAAGCAAATGTTAAATCAAACGGATATCCGTATGCAATTACCAGACTGAAATCATATTTTACAAATCAGGGACAGTTCGATGAATATACGAACGGATTGGAATATTATTGGTTTATCAGTGACCTCACAAAAAATTTCGATGCAAAATTCGATGAAATTTCTGCCGCTCTTGGGAAAACTGCGGATTTGTTGTTCAATAAGGATAACTTGATACTCCTCGTTACTGCAGAAGGAAAAGATATCGGTAACCTTGAATCTAATTTCGGTCTTTATAAAATCAAACAGTCAGGTGCGCCGGATTATAAAAAATGGGATTTCAAACCGGAGAAAAAAAATGAAGGCTTCCTGACCGCTTCGAAAGTCCAGTATGTTATTCAGGGCTACGATTTTAATAAACTCGGAATTAACTGGAACGGAAAACTCCGCGTGCTGAATCAGATTCTGCACAGAGACTATCTCTATAATACTATCAGAGTTATCGGCGGTGCATACGGCGGTGTCAGCGGTATATCTCCGAACGGACAAATTATATTTTCGTCCTACAGAGACCCGAATCTGGAAAAAACTTTTGAAAATTTCAGGGGCGCAATAGATTATCTGAAAAATTTTAATGCGGATAATACCGATATGACAAGATATATTATCGGTACCGTTGCAAGAATGGACTTGCCTATGACTCCTAATCAGGAAGGCAGCCGCGCTTTCAGAATGTTCCTCGAAAAAACAACAAAGGAAAATCTTCAAAATGAAAGAGATGAAGTCCTGTCAGTCACTGCAGACGACATCAGAAACTTCGCATCACTCGTCGAAAAAATGATTTCACAGAACTACATCTGCGTCTATGGCAATGAAGACGCCGTCAACCGGAATAAAGACCTCTTCATCTCCACCTACAAACTCATAAAATAAAAAGAAGTTCCTTGTCATTCCCGCTGAATTCTCATCCGATGAACTCGTTCATCGGATGAGGAGTTTTTATAGCACTTTTTCATAAATGGTTCAATCCGGGTTATTTATTATAAACATTTAATATGTTTTGGATTTTATATACTTTTATATTTGAATTGTCTTCACTGAATTAAATATCTATTTTTACATTTTTCAAAACCAATAAAACATTATGAAAAAGCATAAATTCAGTCTTATCATTATTCCTCTGCTGCTCATAGGATTAATGGCGGGATTAGTGTCTCTGAACTGCGGTTCGGAAAAAGAAAAAGGGGATAAAAATATGGAAACAGAACTCTCAGCCCTTATTAAAGATATTGAATCAAAAATTGCTCCTCTGCAGAAAGAAGCAAATCTAAGTTACTGGGATGCTGCAATTTCCGGTAAGGAAGAAGATTTTACAAAAGTTGCTGATTTACAATTCAAACTTAATGCGATTTATTCCGACCCCGAAACCTATAAGAAACTTGAAACTTTTAAAAATTCGGACGGAATAAAAGATGAATTATTAAAACGTCAACTCGATGTACTGTATCTTGATTTTAAAGGATATCAGGTGGATACAATTCTGTTAAATGCCGTCACAAAATTGTCAACGGAAATTGAACAGAAATATGGAAATTTTAGAGCCGAAGTCGATGGAAAACAATATACCGACAATGAAATAGAAGATATCCTTGTAAATTCTACTGATAATAAGGAACTTGAAAATATCTGGAAAGCACACAAAAAAATCGGTAGTCTCGTTTCTGAGGATGTCATAAAACTAGTCAAAATGCGAAATGAAATCGCAAAGAAACTTGGTTATAATAATTACCATGAAATGAGTTTGAAATTAAGCGAACAGGACCCGGCAGATATTTCAAAATTGTTCGATGAACTTGACACGCAGGTTAAAGACGGATTTGCAAAGGAAAAAGATGAAGTAGTGGATGAATTCCTCGCTAAACGTTATAAGATTAAAAAAGAAGAACTGATGCCGTGGCATTATCAGAACAGATTTTTCCAGGAAGCACCAAAAGTTTATACTGTCGATTTAGATATATATTATAAAGACCAGAATCTCGAAAAATTAACGGCTGATTATTACAGCAGTATAGGAATTCCCGTTGATGAAATTATTAAAAAAAGCGACCTGTATGAAAAAGAAGGAAAAAATCAGCACGCATTCTGCACTGATATTGACAATGAAGGCGATGTCAGAGTATTATGTAATATAAAGCCAAACGAAAAATGGATGAATACTATGCTGCATGAATACGGTCATGGAGTATATGATAAATATATGGACTTAAAGATGCCGTTCTTTTTAAGAGAACCGGCGCATACATTCACTACCGAAGCGATTGCTATGCTCTTTGGCAGATTATCGGCGAACGCAAACTGGATGAAGGATATGAAAATTGTTAATGAAGAAGATGCGAAGAAAATTCTTGAACCGGCATTCAAATCTTTGAGATTACAGCAACTTGTTTTTAGCAGATGGTCGCAGGTAATGTTCAGGTTTGAAAAAGCAATGTATGAAAATCCTGACCAGGACCTCAACAAAGTCTGGTGGGACCTCGTCGAGAAATATCAGTTGATTAAAAAACCCGCTGACAGAAATGAACCGGACTGGGCTTCGAAAATTCATATAGCATTATATCCATGTTATTACCATAATTATCATCTCGGTGAATTGTTTGCGTCACAACTTTATTATTATATAGTGAAAAATATTCTGAAATCCGAAGACTTTGATAGTCAGTCATTTGCAAATAACAAGGATGTCGGAAAATATTTAGTTGAAAAAGTATTCAATCCGGGTGCAAAATATTACTGGAACGATATGATTGAAAAAGCAACCGGCGAAAAACTCACCGCGAAATATTACGGAATGCAGTTTGTAAAATAAATTATTAAAAAATGACCGAACAAATAAAAAAAATTGTCAGTGATTCTAAAGCCGCAAGATGGACTGCACTCTTTATTGTCGCGTTCACTATGTTTGCCGGATATTATCTGGCTGACGTTATGGCTCCGCTGGAAGTCCTGTTGCAGAAACAACTTGGCTGGTCAGGTACTGACTATGGATGGTTCACGGGTGCCTACGGATGGTTTAATGTGTTCCTGTTTTTCCTTATTTTCGGAGGTATCATCCTCGATAAGATGGGTATTCGGTTTACGGGTTTGTCCGCTGCGGCAGTTATGGTACTCGGTGCAGCGATAAAATACTGGGCTATCTCAACTGATTCACTCGAAGGAAAATCAATGACCATCCTTTTATGGACTTTTCCGACACAGGTTTGGTTCGCGGCTTTTGGCTATGCAATTTTCGGAGTTGGCGTTGAAGTTGCCGGAATAACTGTATCTAAAGTAATAGTGAAATGGTTTACCGGACACGAACTCGCACTCGCAATGGGACTTCAGTTGTCTATTGCCCGACTTGGTACAGCACTGGCACTGTCAACTTCACTCCCGGTTGCACTTTATTATCAAAATGTTGCCGCACCAATATTGATTTGTCTTCTAATGCTTATTATCGGATTGCTCGCTTTCTTCGTCTATACTTTCAATGATAAGAAACTCGATAAATCTGTCGCCGCTTCTAAGGTTGGAATTATAACCGAACCGGAAGAAGAGTTCAGAGTTAAAGATATAATCAGCATTATTACTAATAAAGGATGGTGGTATGTGTCAATTCTGTGTGCTCTTTTTTATTCCGCTGTCTTCCCGTTCCTGAAATATGCTACTTATTTTATGGTAAATAAATTCGGCGTGGATGAAAATTTAGCAGGGATGATTCCGGGATTGCTTCCGTTCGGTACTATTTTACTTACCCCGGTTTTCGGGAATATCTATGACCGAAAAGGAAAGGGCGCTACTATTATGATTATCGGCTCACTCCTGATTATTCTGGTTCATTTGCTTTTTGCTGTCCCTATTCTGAATCACTATAGTATCGCCATTGTATTAATGGTTATTCTCGGTGTCGGCTTTTCTTTGGTCCCATCGGCTATGTGGCCCTCGGTTCCGAAAATAATTCCGCAAAGACAACTTGGCACTGCCTATGCCCTCATTTTCTGGGTGCAAAATGCCTGGGCTCTTATGTTTGTTCCAGCACTTATCGGCTGGGTCCTGGACAATTATTGCATAACCGGGCAGAGTATTGTCGACGGACAAACTGTAACAACATACAATTATACGATTCCTATGTTACTATTTATGATTTTTGGTGTTACTTCCCTGTTTTTTGCCTTTTTGCTTAAGATTGAAGATAAAAAGAAAGGATACGGATTACAACTCCCGAATATTAAAAAGTAGACCTTTAATAAATAAATTTAAATATTAGACTATTTGTTCTCAAAGCAGACTTTGGGAACAAACAGTCTAAACTTGTGTTTAAAAATTGATTAATATGCTAATTTTATTGTAGGATAAACCTTACAAAAAAATGTTACTTTATCCTACAAGTATTTTTAATATAAAATTATTATTTTTATATTGAAATTAGTTCTTTAAAAAAGCCGAAAATACTTTTTCTCGAAAATTAAGCATTTTTTAGATTTCGTTTTTTCTTTTTGCTTTTTTATTTATTAAATTGTTGATTTTCATTATCTTATAAATATATGAATATATTTAATTTCAAGCAAAACACAAATTTTTTAGGAAAGAATAATAAAAGTGTATATGGATTAATGCATTATAAAATATATGACAGTTATGACCTTTTTCCTTTAATTTTTGTTTATTATATTCACATAAAATAGTTATCACAGATGTATAAATATATATTATTAATGTTTTTTGTATTTCTTTCGTCAATAGTTATAATATTATTTTCCTGTGGTAAACCAGTGGAGCATTCACTATATTCAGCTAATTTTACAGGTACAGTAATTGATGCCGATACATTATCGCCTATTGAAGGGGCTGTTGTTAGATGTCGTTCACTTGATAATATAGGAGATACAACCACAGTTACAGATACGGCTGGAATATTTTGGTTTTACAGAATACCTATACATACAACATGGGGAACCGTAGAACTCACAGTAACAAAATTCGGATATATTGAATTTAAGAAACAATATAAGATCAATTCATTAGAAACTGTTAAAATACCGGACATTTATCTTTTCCCGGAATCCAAAAAAAAATAAAACATTATAATTTTGTGAGAGAAGCCGGGGATTTAAATCTCCGGATTTTCTTAATTTAAGGTTTATCTTAATAATCATTGCCATTTCAATTTTATTCTGAATACCTCTTTAGCGTCACTTTCCCTTGTAATTGCTCCATAATGATTCTTACCATTTTCTTTTTTCTTAATTGTCATTATTTGACCAAATTTACTTTCGTATAAAAAATTCAGTTCGAATTCTTCAACAGTATTATTATGAAGGAAATTAAAATCATAAGTATCTAAATACCATTCAGGATATTTGATATTACTTACATGTTGATTAAGGTCAATATCACTGTAAACAACTTTTCTTTGTCCAATAACCGTCATATTTTGAGGCAAATTAATTTTTTTTGGCATTTCAACGTCGGCAGATTTATCAGCTGTATATTCGCGAATATGAAAATATTTTTCTATTAGTTGAGGACGCCGGGATTTTACATCAAGCAATGCCCATTCGGTTATGGCATCCGCAAGTTTATTTCCATTTTTATCATAAGCGATGAAATGCCTGTCAGTTACAATTCTGTTAATTCCCCTTACCCAGGTTTCAAGTCTTATTTTATCTCCAAAACAGGGGTATTCATATATCCGTGCTCCGATTTTTGTGAGTACCCAGACTAATCCGTACTGATGCATAAATGTAATCCCGAATCCCCTTCTCTCGGCATCTTTTCCTGCAAAATTCTGCATAAAATTACAGAAAGCAACAATAGTCAGTCTTGCATTCGTATCGACATCATTGGAATCAAGCAAATATTCCGTAAATTCAAATGTTGATAATTGCATTTTAGCATTTTAGACAAAAAATACCTTATTCAGATAATAATTAATATTCATTTATCGGGTATAAGGAAAGTAATGATTTTAAAATTAATTAATTAAATCCGTTTTTTTTTAGTTTTGTATGCTAAAATCATAACATTGAAATTTTATCTTGATTTTAGTATCTTTATTGATAAATAAAATTAGCCTGCTCCCATCGTCTAGGGGTTAGGACACCACTCTTTCACAGTGAAAACACGAGTTCGAATCTCGTTGGGAGCGCAAAAGGATGCTATCTTAATTTCAGATAGCTTTTTTTTTATACTTCCGTTAATTTAGTTTTCTTTCACTTGTAAAATTTAAAATATTTGTTTAGATTTTAGTCTTTAATAATTATAAACTTAAAATGGTTAAACTCACGAAAGAACATATCAGACAAATTGCAGACGAAGTTGATTTAGGGTTCATTTGCTATTACAATGTTAAGACAAATGAGATATATTCATTACCGGATTTTGACCGCGGTTTTTACTACGAGGAAGAGTTATGGAAGGATGAAATCAAAAAAATAAAATCACAGTTAAAATACTGTATAACATTCGAGAATATGTCATCAGAGCAGTCTTTCGAAATAATGGAAGACTTTGCACATTCCGTTGAAGATGAAGCAATTAAAGAGCGGCTGTTAAAAATTTTAGACCGGGCTAAACCTTTCAGAAATTTCAAATATGAAATTGATGATTATCCGGACCTAAGAGAAAAATGGTTTAAATTCAAATCAGACAGAATCTGTAAATATATTGAAGAAGTAATTGAATACTTTAATGATTCAGATGAATATGAAAAAATGAAGAAGTATCTAAAAAAATAATTTATATTTCCCTTAAAGCAAAATATTAACTAAATGGACAAAAGACATCAGGAGTACATTGATTATTACAAATCGAGAATGCTGAAATACAAAGACAATCCGATGTACGGGAATTCATATCAAACGGAAAAGAATTTGTATGATGCAATCTCAACCGCTTCATCTCTGGATGAATTCGGTAAAATTTTAAACGAAAATAATCTTGCGGTTAGAAATGCAATCGCACTATCTATAGATAAAGAAACAGCAAGAAAAATACATTTCGAAGAAATAAAAGAATTTATCAGAGCAAAAGCACCCATTCGCATACTTGAGATTATTGATTCGGTAAAAACAGATACAGAGTTAATTCAAAAATCGAACGAAATTGAATCCGCAGTCAGCATAGAAATTTCGGTTGACCTTTTTACAGATATATTTTATTCAGACTTTGACATGCTTGAAAATATTGAAGTATGGGAGACTGCGGAAGTCCCGGAAGAATGGAGAAAGGATTTGGCAGGATGGATTAATGATACCCAAAAAGAAGGAAAGGAATCATGGGAAAAAGATGTCCTGCCGAATGCACGAAACTGGAATCCTGACTGGACTTTTAATTTTGATTTAATTTTCGAGGAAAGACACAGAAGAAAAATACCCGTCTCAAATGAGATTGTAAAAAAAAGAATCGAACAATTTAAAAAATACAGGGGGTTATAATGGCAGTAGATAAAAATTTAACAGACTCTATTCTCGGTACATTCAGAAATATGTACAATGAATTGTGCGAAAAAAATGCCTCGGGTGAATCATTTGAAACTGTCAGAACATCACTCGAAAGAATGGAACAACTCGCAAATGAAATGAATGATTTCACTGCATATAGCGCTAAACTAACGACCGAAGGTTTATTCATGAAATTCAGTACTGCATACGGCGAATGCTTATCCAACATGGCAAAAAAAGACTATGCCTCAGATACAGGAGATGAAAAACTAATGGCTCAAACAGTTAAAGCATATGAAGATGCCATAAAACAACTTGAGGGAAAACCGGATGCGGATAAATTAATTCCCCCGCTCAAAAAGGTTATTGAACTTGCAAGTTCTGATATTACTTATCCTGTTTTTTTAAGAATATGCGAGGAGAAAGGATTAAATAAGTCTCTTGAAGGAAGCATAGTGGCTCGGGAAGGTATTTTAAAAGATATTGATTTTGCAGTAAAGTTTTTCCGGCCTGTTGAGGAAAAAATGCACAAAGAAACTCTGAAAATATTCGATAATTTAGCTTCAAAGGCACATTTCGGAGTTCCTGATTCACTTGAATTTGAATTAGCCAGAAATAAGGTTGAGTGGAAATACGCACCTGAAATAGAAAAATGGGACTCCATAATAAAACACTGGGAAATACTATTTGAACTTATTTATGACTGGATAGATTCATACTGTGATTTTGCTCCATACGATGATAGATGGATTGACGGAAGAGGTATGACATACACATTAAGAAACATAAAACGAACTAAAGAATGCAATCCGGGATTTTTCAAAGTAAGAGAGAAAATGTTATTTGAATATTTTGGTATAAAGTGGGATGATATTTTTTCACATGAAACATATCTGAATGAAATGAGAGCAAAACGAATCTGGTATTCAGATGAAGTGATTGAACTTCTAAAAATAATATATCCTTACTGTAAACCTTTTTCAAATCCCTCGGATGAATATATTAATATCGCTAAACAGATTCATAGGGAAAAACGTTTTAAAAGAACAGATACGTAAAGTATTGAAAAAAATGATATTTATACCCTCGTTTTATTTCAAAAATCAATTAGATTAGCATAAATATCAATATTATATTGTGAAACTAACCGATTTTGAAAAAGTAAATTTAAAACTGCAGCAGAGTGAAAATCTTTATATGATTTTCCTTGCAATTATAATCGGTACATTAGCAGGATTTGCAGCCGTATTTATAAGAATTTTAATTGAAGAAATATCAAGTATATCATTTCCGGGCGACAAAACATTACTCGAAAACCTAATAGCAATTCCATGGTACTATAAACTCTTAGTACCTGTAATAGGAGGAGTAATAGTAGGTCCGATGGTATATTTTTTCGCTCCCGAAGCAAAAGGTCACGGCGTTCCGGAAGTAATGGCATCTATGATTCAAAAAGGCGGGAGAATAAGACCGAGGGTGGCATTAATAAAAGCATTAGCATCTTCAGTTACAATAGGTACAGGAGGTGCTGCAGGTCGGGAAGGTCCTATAATTCAGATTGGCGCAAGTATTGGTTCTACTGTTGGTCAGATTTTAAATTTTCCTACCAGGAGAATTAAAACTCTGGTTGGTTGCGGAGCAGCAGCAGGAATTGCCGCCGCATTCAATGCACCCATTGCAGGAATACTATTTGCTCTTGAATTATTGCTTATGGATTTCTCAGCGGAAAAATTAATTCCTATTGCTATTTCTTCCGTTATTTCCACTACAATTTCGAGAAATATTGAAGGTAATTTTGCAGCGTTTATTACTCCTCAGTATTCTCTTGTTTCTCCCTATGAATTATTATTTTACGTTATACTTGGACTCTTTGCCGGAATTATATCATATTTATTCATCAAAACTTTGTATTTTTCAGAAGAATTATTTGATGAAAAAATTAAAATACCGGGATACTTTAAGCCTGCAATAGGAGGATTATTACTCGGTTGTATAGGTATTTTCTTCCCACAGGTTCTCGGAATGAGTTACGACTCTATGAATTTGGCACTTCAGGGTAAAGTCCTAATTATGAGTTCTCTCATCTTAATATTTGCAAAAATTATTGCAACATCCGTTACTCTCGGTTCGGGAAGTTCGGGCGGTATTTTTGCACCATCACTATTTATGGGTGCGATGCTCGGAAGCATGTTCGGCGGAGTTATAAATAATTTTTTTCCTGATATTTCCGCTAATTCCGGAGCTTATGCACTGGTGGCTATGGCAGGTCTCGTCGCAGGCACGACACGAGCTCCTATTACCGCTTTTATTATAGTATTCGAAATGACGGCTAATTATCAGATTATTTTACCACTCGTCATTGTTTGTGTTATTAGTACACTGATTTCAGCAAAACTGTCCCGTGAATCAATCTACACACTTAAACTTGTACTTAAGAATATAAATTTGCAAGATGGTGTTGAAACAAATGTAATGGAATCACTACTTGTAAAAGATATTTACAAAAAAAATATTGATTCTGTTGATACTCTCAACAATTTAGAAGATATACTGGACAAATCAATAAGAAATTCGAATCAGGTCTTACCGGTCACTAATTCAAATGGTTTATACGAAGGAATAATTTCTATTACCGAATTTTTATTGTTATTTAAAAACCGGGAACAGTTGAATGAACTAATCATAGCAAAAGACATAATGAATACAAAAGTAATACCTTTAGTCCCGGAAGATAACTGCCATAATGCAATAGATAGAATGAAAACTTACAATATTGACGGAATTCCGATAGTAAACAATCATAATGACAGGAAATTAATAGGAATACTCTGGGCATCCGACATTCATTCCCAGTATCTGAAAGAAATCGAAAGATTAGAGTTAATCACAAAATTAACCAGCAGTATAAAAGTAAAAGACAAAGAAAGTCAGGTTACTTTTCAAATAGGTTATATAGCAACTGAAATAAAGGTTCCTAAGAATTTTATCGGTAAAAAAATCTCAGAACTTGATATAAGAAAACAATTTGGCGTGGAGATTTTAGCAGTAAAAACTATTTATAAAGGGAAAGAATCCTTTATTGCATTTCCTAAATCGGATTATATATTCAATAATTCTGATAAGATAACGATTGCAGGATTAGCTAAAAATGTTAATATATTGAAAAATAATTAAATGACATATATTTTCTAAAATATTTTGACTTGAGGAAAAATAACATCTCCTACTTCCTTAAGAATTAAATGCATTTGATATAAACGGTTCCGGGATATTTTTTCATTCTGATGATTAAAAGATATTAGGGAATATAAAAATAAGTAATTTATAAGATTGCAAAATTACCAGAATTATATGAATTATTCTACACAGCATATTTTACCTGTTATTTTTACAATCTATTATAATAGATTTAATAAAAAAAGGTTGAGTATTTTCATTTCATACTCAACCTTTTATCGTTAAATATCTATAATATTACTTAGTTCTCTTAAATTCTATTCTTCTGTTTTTGTACATATTTTCAGGAGTGTCATTCGGTGCAACCGGGTCATCCGGTCCGTAACCGATTGTAGTTAATCTGCTTGCATCAACTCCATGGTCAACCAGCCATTGTTTTACCGAATTGGCTCTGTTCTGAGACAGTGTCATATTATGACTTCTGGAACCTCTTGAGTCAGTATGACCACTAATTTCGTATGACTCATCCGGATGCTGTTGTATATATTTCAGTGAATTCTGCAATATTTCTTCAGAATCAAAAGTTATTACCCAGCTGTTCGTTTCGAAATTAATTCCTTCAAGGATTACCTTTTCACCGACTTCCATACGTTTTTCTACATCATCTGCGGGATCAAGCGGATCTGTGCCTCTTTTAACTTCAACTCCGTCATCAACTGACCCTCCATCGGTATCTGCTTTTAACGGATTAGTTTTGTATTTGTTGACTTCATCACCGTCAGTAAGTCCGTCTCCGTCTGTATCGGGATTTGTCGGATTCGTTGTATAGATTGAAACTTCGTCACCATCTGTAAGTCCGTCACCGTCAGTATCAACCAAAAGTGGGTCGGTCTTGTATATCAATACTTCATCGCCGTCGCTGAGTCCGTCACCATCAGTATCAACCATTTTCGGATTTGTTTTGTAAATATTTACTTCATCACCGTCTTTAAGTCCGTCACCATCTGTGTCAGGATTCATCGGATTGGTTGTGTATTTCATAACTTCTTCATAGTCAGTAAGTCCGTCGTTATCTGAATCTTTATTCAACGGATCTGTACCATAAGTTTTCACTTCCTGTCCGTCTTTCAATCCGTCACCGTCAGTATCAGGATTGTAAGGATCGGTTCCTATTTTTTCTTCATAGGAAGTCAATAAACCGTCTTTATCATCATCTGCATCAGGAATCCCGCTGAAAGTTAAACCTAAACCAATATTAAGCTGCGCATCCGACATATCGCCCCATAACACATTATTTACCATATCATCGAAATAATATGTAAATCCTGCATTTACGTCAAATAAAAGACCGTCAGCAAGTTTAACTTCCAAACCTGTTCCGACAGTTCCGTTTGGTGCCCAGCCGTTTTGCTTTTTCATTTCAGAGGTTCTAACACCTTGAATCCAAGGTTCTTTGTCATTATGAGCATATTCACCTAACTGGACAATATACCTCATAACGCCACCACCTGCCCAGAAATAAGGATTAACACTTTTTAGGTTAAAAGGTGATATCCTTAATCTCAGGTCAATAGGAATAATTTGCGTTTGAACAATTTTATCATCTACAGCCGCAATTCCAGTGTTAGCAGGATATGGATAATTCGTTAACTCGTCAGTCATTCTCCATTCTCCATATCCAAATCCTAATTCAAGTCCGAAATGTTTCGCAAGTTCAACATTCAGAAAACCTCTTCCCATCCAGGAAAATTGGTCTGATGTTAACTCGGTTAATGGATAAAGAAAATGACCTTGTACTCCACCTTTTACCTTATACCCGTGAAACTGGGAATAAGCCATTAACGGTATTAATAAGGTCAGAGTCAAAATAGCAAACATTTTTTTCATTTTTTCTCCTTTTTATTTTAATGAATTTTTTGGAAAATATTTATTTTAAATATAACCATAATTAATTATAATATCAACGAAAATATTTGGTGTTTTACTATGTTTTTTCATAGGTTAATACACAGCATTGTGTATATTTATTTTGTCAGATATATACATTAATTTATATTTATTAAATATAAAATATTCATAAAAAAACTTTATATTGCAATGAAAAACCAAATTTATCTCGATAACAATTCTACGACTCAAATTGACCCTGATGTATTTAATTATATGCTCCCTTACATAAGAGAAAAATACGGAAATGCATCAAGCAGCACACACATATTCGGAAGAGAAGCGAAAGAAGCAGTAGAATATGCACGAGCACAAATTTCAAAACTTATTAACTGTGATAAAGACGAAATCATTTTTACAAGTGGAACTACCGAAAGCATTAATCTTGCTTTGAAAGGAACTATTGAAAATTCGGGAAATCAGAGAATTCATATTATAACTTCTGTAATTGAACACAGTGCCGGTCTGGAAGTCTGTAAGTATCTCGAAAAATATGGTATTGAAATCTCTTATATTCCGGTAGATAAATACGGAATAATAAATCCGGATGATATAAAAGCAAAAATCAAAAAAGAAACGGTAATGGTAAGTATTATTACTGCAAATAATGAAATAGGAACAACTCAACCTATAGCCGAAATAGGAAATATCTGTCGGGAAGAGAATATATTATTTCATACGGATGCAGCACAGGCATTCGGAAAGATACCCATAAATTTGAAGTATCTTAATGTAGATATGATAAGTTTCAGTGCCCATAAAATATACGGACCTAAAGGAATAGGTGCATTATATATACGAAAAGGAAAAAAGAAACCCGCTGTCCAGATACACGGAGGCGGGCAGGAGAATTCTATGAGAGGAGGCACGCATAATGTCCCTACAATAGCAGGTTTCGGTAAAGCGGCGGAAATAGCACGAAACAAAATTATGAATGAATTTACGGTTCATACTATCCGTCGTGACAGGATAATCCAAAATATACTAAATAAAGTAAATGGTTCGTTTTTAAACGGACATCCCGTAAAAAGACTTCCTAATAACATAAATGTAGGTTTCAGAAATATTACAAATTCAGTCTTCATAAATAAATACAAGGAATTTGCCATTTCAACCGGCAGTGCCTGCTCTTCAGAAACTTTACAACCTTCATATGTGTTAAAAGCTATTGGAAGAACAAAAGAAGAAATTAATTCTTCAGTGAGAATTGGAATAGGAAGATTCAATACTGAAGATGAAATAAATTATTTAATTAAAAGAATAACAGAAGATTATAAATAAAATAAACAAAATTAGGCTATGAATGAAATAAACAACACGGAATTTATCCCCGGTGTTTCTGAAGGTGTATCATTAACACCAAAAGCAATAAAAGAGGTTAAAATAATTATGACTGATAATAATATTCCCGATACATACGGTTTAAGAATCGGAGTTAAAGGCGGAGGATGTTCAGGATTGACCTACAGTCTGGGTTTTGATGCTGAATCAAAATCAACCGATACTATACTGGAAATTGAAGGAATAAATGTTTTCATTGACATGAAGAGTTCATTATACCTAAGCGGAACTCAAATTGATTATTCAGACGGATTAGAAGGTAAAGGATTTATATTTAATAATCCAAATGCAAAACGAACTTGTGGTTGCGGCAGCTCGTTTAGCAGCTGATAAAACTGAGCCTTATGAATTTTATTCCTGCTTGTATTGTTATAAAAATTAGACTAATTATTAATTATGAACAGAAATAAATTAACAAGAAGAGATTTCATTAAAAAATCATCAGTTGGATTAGCAGGAATTACATTTTTACCTGTAATTAATTTTAAAGAAAAATTAAACAAAAATATAAAAGGAGATAAAATGGTATACGAATGGAAATTCAATCCACGTCCTTATACGGACGAAGAAGCAAAATCGCTTTTAAAAGACGTAATTTCACCGGAAACCAGCGACTGGCATTACAATACCCATCACAAAGGGTATGTTACTTTTCTAAACAATATTGAAAAGGAACTTGAATCGGCTGACAGGTCAAAAGCAAACGGAAATTACAGTCACATCGGAGAGTTAAAAAGAAGATTAACCTGGAATCACGGCGGTACCGTACTTCATGACATTTACTGGGAAGTACTGGGTGGTGACGGTGATATCAGCAAAGGTCCGGAAATCAAAGCAGCAATTGAAAAAGAATTCGGCAGTTTTGAAAACTGGAAAGCCGATTTTAAAGCTGCTGCTATTTCAGCAAAATTATCCGGCTGGGGCGTTTTAGTTTACGATATGCTTTACAGCGGCAGATTATTAAACATACTCGTAGACGAACATCATTACGGCGCTATTTGGGGCGGAATACCGCTAATTCCCTGTGATGTATTCGAACATGCATATTATCACAAGGACGGACCGGGCAGAGCAAAATATATTGATAACTTTCTAAATAACTTGCATTGGGGCAGAATAAATGATAGATTTGTTAAGTTCGTAAAATAATCTATCATTTAAAATATGATAAAAATATTACCTGCTCTTTATGCCTTTATATTTTTGCTTATATTCTCAGGTTGTAATAAAAGTAATGATAATAACATTGCACCTGATAAGAATATTGACAAAAATAAATTTGAATTTAAGGAAATTATCTCTGTTAACGATATTCCTGAATTCAATGTAAAAGGTTACATTAATGGCAAAGAAGTAGAAATAGTATATATAAACTTCGAAAAATGGCGTGGAAACGGTGATAATGTAATTAATTTCGGCACAAAAAAGCCCGAACAGGATTGCGGAGCTGTAAGCAATGACACGGCATTTCATTTAATGAGACCGTCCCGTGATTTCACTCAGGGAGAATTCATTAAGGAAAGTTTTACAAAAGATGTTGATGGTTATGTTGCCGACTACCACGTATACGAAAGTCAGGAATCCAAGAAATTCAGCGTCCCGTGGAATTGTGCACTTGTACTGGATGAAATAGGTGAAAAATACGTTAAAGGTAAGATTGCAATGTGCTTTAAGGATGAGAAAAAAAGCTGGCTTGCAGGTACATTCGAAGCTATAAGATGTAATAATTAAATAGAAGCCGTAATTCTAAAATGAATTGCGGCTAATTTTTTAATATTAAAATATATCATATGAAAAAACTATTTGTTATTTTGTTTATTTCAGTCTTCATATTTTCTTTCGGATGCGGAAAAAAAGATGAAAAATCTGCTGGCGACACAGAAAAAACAGAATCAACGGAAAGTACAGAAAAAAGTGATGAAAAAGTCGATACAAAAATAGGAGATCTTGGTATATCTTCCGGTTTACCTGATGATTATCCCTCCGATATACCACAACCAAAAAGTGGGAAATGTTTGGGTTATCTTACTTCCTCAGAAGGTACAGTTGTTACTTTTGAGACTGAAGAACCTTTCTCTGATATTGTAACTCAATATAAAGAAGAGCTAAAAAACAACGGATACAAAGAAGAGAGTTCGGGCGTTTTAAGTACTGAAGGAAAAATGTACATGGCAGCATACAAAAAAGATTCAAAAGAAGTCAGTGTAATTATTAATTTTGTCGAAGAAGACAAAAAAACCAACACAGTTATTACCTATAAGAAATAATAATGTTTTACATTACTTTTCTGCCGGAAAGAAAATCTATTCCGGCAGAAAAAAACAAAACCATTCTTGACATTGCTTTTGACAACGATATCGTAATTGAACATACATGCGGGGGTGTTTGCTCCTGCACAAGTTGTGTAATTTTAATAAAAAAAGGGGTAGAATATTTCAATAATATTTCAGAACAAGAGTTATACCAGTTGAAAAAATCCGAATTTTATTCTTCCAGAGCGAGGCTTGCCTGTAACTGCAAAATAGTATCAGACCCGAAAGAGAATATTTTAATCGAAATTCCTCCCATTATTAACAAGGAGGAACTTTGAATATAAAAAATGATGAAATAAAAAAAATTTTAATAAGCCGAACGGATAAAATTGGCGATATCATTTTAACACTACCTTTAATTTCCGAATGCAGGAGAACATTCAGAAATGCTGAGATAACTTTTCTAACAAACAGTGTAATTAAAAATTTACTCGAAGGTTATGAGGACATTGATAAATTTATTTACTATGACGAATTGCAATCGTTCTATGAAAAATACAAAATCATAAAAAAAGGGAAATATGATATAGCAATATCAGTTTTTCCCCGATTTGAATCTGCATTGTTATTTTTTATTTCCGGAATTAAGTTAAGAGTTGGTACCGCATACAGGGGGTACTCTTTTTTTTACAATAAAAGGGTAAGGGAACACCGAAAAATTGCGGAAAAGCACGAATCACAATACAATATAAACTTGCTGAAATACATATCCGAAGATGTCAGGGATGAATTCATTTTTAAATTGAAATATTCAACAAAGGAAAAAAATTTGTTAAAAAATAAATTAGATGAATTTAACGTTAATATTGACGGCAATTTTATTATTATTCATCCCGGCTCGAAAGGCTCAGCAACGGATATATCTGCAGAAACTCTCGGCAAATTCGTTAAACAATTTACTGCTACTTACAAGGATTTTAAAATAATTTTAACGGGTACCAAAGTAGAATACGGATTAAGCAAAAAAATATCTGACCTCGCATTCAATCAAGAGAATATAATAATATTAAACAATAAATTAAATTTAAGGGAATTAATGATTCTGATTGATTCATCAAAACTTTTTATATCAAATTCCACCGGTCCGATACACATTGCAGGTGCTCTGAATAAAAACATAATCGGTTTCTATCCTTCAAAAAAGCCGATGACTGTTTCGCGATGGGGACCATTAAGCAGCAATTCAATTGTATTATCACCAAAAAATGATGATACGGATATGAACGAAATAAATCCGGAAGACATAATGGATGCGGTAAATAAGTTAATAAATAATTAACCTTAATTTTTAGAAACTTTTTAATATATTGTAAGTTAAATAAAATAAATAAAAGGACTTAAAAATGAAAAAACTGATAGTTTTCTTTGTTTTAATGTTTATTCCCCTGATAGTTTCTGCGGCTCAGGATACGAATAAAGTCCAGTACAGAAAAATTACAAACAACAGTTTTATACCGGGCGAGGTACTTGAATATGAAATCAATTATGGTTTCGTTACTGCAGGATATGCCAGCGTATCCGTAAATCCTCAGTTTACAGAAATAAACGGAAGAAAATGTTATTTAGTAGAAGTTACTGCTAAATCCGCTCCGGGATTTGAATTTATTTATAAATTCAGGCAGACTTATAAATGCTATCTGGATGCTGAAGGGATTTTTACGTGGCTTGTTGACCAGGATAAACTTGAAGGCAACAGAGCAGAAAAAATAAAAATGGAATTTCAGCATTTACCCGAAAATTCAAAAGTGACGAGAACCGAAGACAGAGACGGAAATATCAAGACCAAAGATATTCCGATTGATATGTATTCACTTGACGACATAGGAACATATTTCTATGCAAGAACACTGGATTTTACAAATAAACAAGTAGGTGAAACTTCAATATTTCCTTATGTAACCAAAGACGAGAAAAGAGATTTAGGAATTAAATTTCTGGGCAGGGAAGATACAGATGTTCCTGCGGGTGAATTCAAATGTATTGTTGTTCAACCAATGCTAAGAGAAGCTGCCCTCGCTTCAAAAGTAGATGATATTTTCGTATGGCTCACCGATGATGAATATAAAATGCCTGTTAAAATACAGATGAAAATTATTATCGGCTCAATTAAAGTAGAATTAAAATCTTACTCCGGTTTAGCAGGTCCACTGAAAACCAAGATAGATTAATATGTTAATTTCGGAATTATTTTATTCAATACAAGGAGAAGGAAAGCGAACAGGCTTTCCTTCTTTCTTTATAAGAACTAATTACTGTAACCTCAGATGTAAATTCAGAAGCGGTAATTTATGTGACTCTGCTTATACGTCCTGGGAACCGCAAAGCAATGATAATATAGGAGAAATGTCGGTTGATGATATAATAAAAGTTTACAGCCGATATAACTGCAATAACGTGGTTATAACAGGGGGCGAACCTGCAATACAAGAAGAAGAGTTAAATATCTTATGTAAGAAAATAAAATTAGCAAACCCAGGAATTCATATTACCCTGGAGACAAACGGTACTAAAGCAGGTGATTTCGTCAAATTAATTGATTTAGCAAGCATCAGTCCGAAACTAAAATCATCAGTTCCTTATTCAACAAAGTTCGAGAAAACTCACGAAAAAATAAGAATAAATCTTGATACATTAAAATTATATCATAAAAAATATTCAGAAGAATTATTCGATATACAGTGGAAATTTGTTATTAATGATGAAAGTGACATGGAAGAGATATTTGCATTACAGAATATAATCGGCTTCAGCAGCGGTAATGTTTTTCTTATGCCCGAAGGAATTTCAAAGGAAGAAATTGAATTAAGAAGAATGCAAATAATCAATTTATGCCTGAAGTATAATTTTAATTACTCAGGAAGATTACACATTTCAATCTGGGGAAATGAAAGAGGAAGATAATTTGAAATTTTTTCAACAATTATTTGTCTTAATTAAACAATAAAAGTATTATATTAAAGTATAAAATAATAAAATAAGAAGTCACTGTAATGATTAAAGAAAATTTAATATCGGAAATTCAAGAAGAAGCAAAAGCGACAAAAAAAATCCTTGAAAGAATTCCTGATGAATCACTTACCTGGAAACCTCACGAAAAATCCATGCCTCTTGAAAGACTTGCCTCTCACGTAGCAGAAATTAACGGATGGATTGAGCTGATTATGGAGACAGATGAACTAGATTTTGCAAAACTTGATTATAAACCACCGAAGATTTTAAAAAACGAAGACCTTATTAAAATCTGCGATGAAAGTCTGAAAAAGGCTTTGGAATCTCTTAAGAAGGCATCTGAAGAAGATTTCAAAAGAACCTGGACAATGAGATACGATAAAATTATATATTTCAAAAAGCCCAAAGATGTAACACTGCGGACATTTGCTTTGAATCATTTATATCATCACAGGGGACAACTGACCATATACTTAAGATTACTGAATATTTCTGTCCCTGGTACATACGGACCAACCGCAGATGAGCAACCTGAAGTATAATTGAAAGAATAATTTTAATAAAGACAAACAGATTATTTTTTCAAAGAACGGTTTCAATAAATTAATAATTCAGAAACCGTAATTAAAATTTAAATAATTATTTCCTCCCGTTGAATGAAAATTAATTTTAATATTTTTATCAGTACTTAGGAAATAATTATTAATTATATCAGATAAAATGAATGTCCCAAAAAACAATGGAGTAATATAATTTGATTTATTTGCATCGGGTTTATTTTTCTCTCCGAAAATATTGTTCTTCAAAGAGATTATTTCGGGACGCAAGGAATATATTAATATTGCCGAACCACTCCCCAGCAGCATACCCCCCAGAACATCAGAAGGATAATGATTTCCGAGATAAACTCTTCCAAGCGAAACTACAAAAGCATAAGAATACATACCGGCAACAAGCACCGGTTTATCGGAATATCTTAACGTTAGTGATGTCGCAAAGGAAAAAGTCAATGAAGTATGCCCTGATGGGAAAGAATACGAATCCAGAAACTTCTCATCATCAATCGAATGTTTTACCTTTTTCAATTCTTGAAAAGGTCTCTTACGTTTAAAAATATTTTTCACAAGAAATGTCGATGCAGTTGATGTAATTTCCGAAAGTGTTAACAGGATAGAGGAATTTTCATCGTAAGAGTTATTATTTATTCTTGATACTGTAAAGAGTGTTAAAGGGGTAATAATTGTTACGGGAAGAACGGTTAAATCAGTAATTCTCACAATTTTATCAGTTGTCTCATTACGGGAATTATTAATCATTCTGAATATTTTGACATCTATATTCCGAGGTTCAGAATATAATGTGTCGCAAGACTGAGAGAAAACATTAAAATTAAAGAAAAGAAAAAAAAATACGTGTATAAATATTATTTGCTTTTTCATTATCATATAAAAATACTCCCGGCGAAACGACAGTTCAGAGGTAATACTATTTATCCAAAGGTTTCATCAGCGGAAAGAATATCACATCACGAATGGAATAAGAATTTGTAAGCAGCATTACGAGTCTGTCAACCCCGAGTCCAACACCTGTCGTAGGAGGCATCCCAACTTCTATTGCTCTTAAAAAATCTTCATCCATAGGGTGAATTTCTTCTTCTCCTCCCCTGCCCCGTTCTTCCTGTTCTTCAAGTAAACACTTTTGCAATAAAGGGTCATTTAATTCAGTATAAGAATTACCCAGTTCCCATTTATTAATATAAGGTTCAAATCTTTCAACAAAAATAACATGCTCAGGGTCAGTTTTCATATTTTCTATTTGTTCTAGAGAATAATCTCTTAATGGTTTACATAAAGGCGTCGTTTCTATCGGATGGTCAGTAATGAATACAGGTTGAATTAAATCTCCTTCACATACTTCTTCAAATAATAACGCAATAACGAGCCCTTTTGATTTTGTCAATCTTGCATCTATATCAATATTTTTTTTCTTCATATAATCAAGTATTTCAGACAGAGGCATATTAACTACATCAAGACCTGTCTTTGATTTTATCACTTCAGTCATCTTAAGTCTTTTCCATGGTCTCTTTAAATTAATTTCTGTTCCCTGGTAATTTATAACAGTAGTTCCGAGAGAATCCATAGCAGCATTTTCGATAATTTCTTCGAATAAATCCATACTGTCATTATAATCAGCGTATGCCTGATACCATTCAACCTGTGTAAATTCAGGATTATGAGTCCTGTCAATCCCTTCATTTCTGAAATCCTTGACAAATTCATATACCCTGTCGAATCCACCAACTATTAGCCGCTTTAAAAACAATTCATTCGAAATACGCAGGAACAATTCAATACCAAGTGCATTATGCTTCGTTACGAAAGGTCTTGCATTAGCACCGCCATAAATTGTTTGAAGTGTAGGGGTCTCCACTTCAATGAATTTATGGCGTTCAAGTGTATTCTTGATTGAACGGATTACTTCCATACGGATTCTGAATGTATTTCTGACATTTTCGTTTACAATAAGGTCTATATATCTTTGCCTGTATCTTAATTCCACATCTGCAAAAGCATCGTGAACAATTTTTTCCCCGCTTTCCGTAATCTCTTCTTTGACAACAGGCAGAGGATAAATGGATTTGGTTAATAATTTCATTTCTGTAGCATGAACGGAAATTTCACCTGTTTTTGTTCTGAAAACAAATCCTTCAGCACCGATTATATCACCTATATCGAGCAATTTAAGTATTTTATAACTTAATTCTCCTATATCATCTTTTCTCAGGTAAATCTGTATTCTCCCTTCACAGTCTTTGATGTGACAAAAAGTCGCTTTCCCCATTCGTCTTATTGCTATAATCCTGCCTGCTATTCTGATTAGATTATTTTTCTGATTTTCCCGTTCTTCATCGTTTTCAGGATCTTGAAATGAAGATATTATTTCTTTTGAGCTTGCAGTTACTTTGAAATTATGGGGATACGGATTAACTCCAAGTTTCTTAATTTCTTCAAGTTCTTCTAATCTTCTTTTTATCAATTCGTTTTGTTCAGACTGCATATATTAATCAGATTTGTTAGGTTTGCTTTCAGTTTCTTCTGAAATATTAATGTTTTCCCTGCTTTCTGTACTTTCTTTATTTATCAGGTTTTTTAAACTGTTGATTTCCTTAGTTTCAAGATAACGCCAGGCACCGATTTTTAAATTTCCAATGGGGACATTTCCATACTTTGCTCTGTGGAGTTTTTGAACAAAATATCCAAATTTCTCAAACATTTTCTTTACCTGCCTGTTTCTGCCTTCTTTTAAAGTTATCGTAACTACAGCGTGATTTTTGTTATGTTTATATTTTATCTGGCAGGGTAAGGTTTTTTTACCAGTCAGCATAATTCCTTTCATTAGTGCCTGTTTGTGCTTCTCTTCTAACGGTTTAGACAATTTTACATCATAGGTCTTTGTAATTTTAAAATTAGGATGCATTAATTTATTGGCAAAATCTCCGTCATTGGTCAGGAGTAATAAACCTGTTGTATCATAATCAAGTCTACCGACAGGAAAAAGATTATATTTTGTATTAACATAATCCATTACAGTTTGCCTGCCCATATCATCATGCATTGATGTAATTGTTTTTGTCGGTTTGTAAAATGCTATATAAACCCATTTTGAAGTTTGCTTGACAGTTTCACCGTCAAGACATATTTTATCATTTTCGGGCTCTATTTTGTGACCGGGTTCGGTTACTGTCACACCGTTTACCGTCACTCTGCCCTGAATAATGTATTCGTCAATATCACGCCTTGAGAATTTCGAATTCCCGGCAATGTATTTATTTAATCTAATGTCTTCCATTTGTCCTGTCTATTAATTTGTTGATTCTGATTCATTTAACTTATTATTTGTTTTTATAATTTCTGCATTAAATATCACTTTGTCTGTATTTTCTCCATTTTCTTTCGTTTCCTGATTTCCATCATTATTCTGTTGATCCTTAAAATTCAAACTCTCCTGCCCTTTTCCCCTGTATATTTCTTCTGTATTTATTGAGTCGAATAAGTCGATATCTGCTTCGCTTATTCCTTCGATTTTTTCGTTTTTCAGTATGTCATTTATTTCCCTTAATTTGGGCAAATCGTCAAGTGAATTCAAACCGAGAATTTTCAAAAAATTTGCGGTTGTTCCGTAAAGAATAGGTCTGCCCGGAGTACTTGCCCTTCCTTTGATCATTATCAAATCTTTTTCAAGCAAAGAATTAACTATATAATCCACATTTACTCCTCTGATAAACTCGATTTCACTTCTTGCTATAGGTTGTTTATATGCAATAATTGCAAGCGTCTCAAGTGCAGGAGCTGATAATTTTTTCTTATATGATACCGTCCTCATTTCCCCTACATATTGAGCAAATTCCCTTTTTGTAGCGAACTGATATCCACCTGCTAACTGGATTATTTCAAATGCATTTCCGTTTCTGGAATATTCATCATTTAATTTCATAATACAGCCCTCAATTTCCTTATATGTTGAAGGAACTTTACATATATCAAGCAAGTCTTTCAATTGTTTAAGGCTCAATTCTTCCTCTGAAGCAAATAAAATTGATTCAAGAATATTCTCTAATTTCCGTTCTGTCAATTCTGAGTTGGATTTGTTTTATAGATAACAAAATTTTCGAGATTGTTATTATTTATTCTGATTTTTAAAAATCCGTCAAGTGCAAGTTGTAATACTGCTATGAAGGTACATACAATTTTCATTTTGTCTTTCAATTCGAATACAACATCGTTGAATAATACTTCTGTTCGCTCGAATAAAAGTCTAATAATATATTCTTTCTGTTCCTCCGGTGTATAAGTTAAAGGTTCAATCGGATGGACTGTTGCACTTCTTATATTTAAAAGTATATTTCTGTAACCCTTCATTAAATTAAAAATCGTAAGATTCTTAATATCAAAATCATCAGCAGGAAATTCACTCTCAAGAGTTCTGTAATCCTCTTCAAAGTAAGACCTGAAAAAAATTTTTCTTGCTTCGTTTTCAAATTCCGACAGTCCCTCACTTGCCTCCTTGAATCTTTTATATTCAAGAAGTTTTCTGACTAATGTCATTCTCGGGTCTTCTTCCACAGAATCTTCACCCGATTCAAAAACAGGGATTAACATTTTTGCTTTTATTTTCATTAGTTCCGAAGCCATTAGCAAAAATTCTCCTGCAATTTCAATATCAATTGACTGAATATAATCAATATAACCAAGAAAATCTTTTGTAATTTTTGATATAGGAATATCATAAATATTTAATTCATCTTCTTTAACAAAATGAAGTAAAATATCAAGTGGCCCTTCAAATTCAGGCAATTTTGCCCAATACTCTGCAGTTCTCGAATGATATTCTTGTATCCCTCTATCTTTAATTTCGTTCATTATGTATAAATATACTTATTTAGTCACAAAAATTAAATGTAAAGTAGTATAATATAATTCACTGAATAGTTCCTGAACCCGAATAAATTCAATGATAAAAAAACTAAACTAAAGTTCAAAAAAACTACAATTAACGCTGATTTAATAATCAGAGACAAGATTTGAATGCGGTTTTTCCGGCAAATCTCGCCCGAGACCCGAGTTGCTTTTCAATTCTAATCAGTCTATTGAATTTGGCAATTCTTTCCGATCTGCATCCTGAACCTGTTTTTATTTTTCCGCCACCTACTGCGACAACAAGATCCGCTATAGTAGTATCTTCAGTTTCACCCGAACGGTGTGAGACGAAGATATTGTAATTACTCTTGTATGCAAGTTCAATCGTATCAAGAGTCTCCGTAAGAGTTCCGATTTGATTAAGTTTTATTAGAATTGAATTTGCAACTCCTTTTTCTATTCCTTCAGCAAGTATTATTGGATTTGTACAGAATAAATCATCACCGACTATTTCAATTTTATTGCCGAGTTTATCAGTCAGCAGCTTCCATCCATCCCAATCATTTTCAGCCATACCATCTTCTATCAATATAATAGGGTATTGATTTACCCATTTTACCCAATGTTCCACCATTTCTTCTGAAATTATTTTTGATTTATCCGATTTAAAAAACAAATATTCACCATTTTCCCACATTTCACTTGTAGCTGGGTCCAGACAAATAGAAATATCGGTTCCAGGTTTGTACCCAGCTTTTTCAATTGCCTCAAGAATTACTTCAATTGCTTCATCGTTAGATTTTAAATTCGGAGCAAACCCGCCTTCATCACCCACAGCGGTATTGTATCCCTTCTTTGACAAAACACTTTTTAATGTATGAAAAGTCTCAATTCCTATTCTGATTGATTCGGAGAAATTTTCTGCATTATGGGGTGCAATCATAAATTCCTGAAAGTCGACATTATTGTCCGCGTGCTTCCCGCCGTTTATGATATTCATTGAAGGAACAGGTAAAACAGAAGCATTAACGCCACCTATGTATTGAAACAGAGACAATCCGTGACACTTTGATGCTGCTTTTGCCGCAGCCATTGAAACTCCGAGTATAGCATTCGCTCCTAATTTACTTTTATTTGGTGTCCCGTCCAGTTCTATCATTACCATATCTAACTCCCGCTGGTCGGATACATATTTACCTTCCAATGCAGGTGATATCTTTGAAATTACATTATCAACTGCTTTTAGAACTCCTTTCCCAAGATATCTCTTCTTATCACCGTCCCGTAATTCTGTCGCCTCCCGTTCTCCTGTGGAAGCACCTGACGGTACTATTGCCGTGCCGGATATACTGTTATCAAGCATTACTCCGACTTCTATTGTCGGATTGCCCCGTGAATCAAGAACTTCTATTGCCTGAATTTTTTTTATTCTCATTGCTATTCTCCTTAATATGATTTTAATATTTTGTAACCTTCAAAATTAACTAAAATATATAAATTTATTTATTAAAATTATAGGTAGTTGATTTTGAATTTCATTTAATTAGACTTCATTTTTCACTAAATTAAATATATGGAATTATTTAATATAGGATTTTTAAAAGTTACATTAATTGATATTATTGACATCCTTATAATCACTTTAATTTTTTATAAGTTATATAAGCTGATGAGGGGAACGATTGCATTTCAAATTTTTGTAGCGTTACTTCTTATTATAGGTTTTTCACTTTTAGCACAGGTACTGAATTTACAGGCTGTGGGATGGTTGTTAAGCAGGCTAACGGAAATTTGGGTTATAGCATTTATCATACTTTTCCAGCCTGAACTGAGAAGACTGCTTTCAATTATCGGAACAACAAGACTTGCAAGGATGTTTTTAAAAATTGATATTAATGAAAACGTATCTGAAGTTACAGATGCTTGTATAGAAATTCAGAAGAACGGATGGGGTTCATTAATCGTAATTACAAGAAATGCCGGATTGAGCAATATTATTGAAAACGGGGAGCTGCTTCGTTCCAATATTAACAAAGAACTGCTGATATCAATTTTTAATCCGAAGTCTCCGCTCCACGATGGTGCAGTAGTTATAAATAATAGCAGAATTGAAGCGGCAAGATGCACATTACCTCTTTCGGAAACTAAAGCTTTCGAAGGTAAAAAACTCGGAACAAGACACAGAGCGGGCATAGGTATCACCGAAGAATCAGATGCAGTGTCAGTTATCGTATCGGAAGAATCACAGGAAATTTCAATTGCAGAAGAAGGAAGGCTTTATAAATGCTTGAACCAGGAAGACCTTGTCAATAAATTAAAGGAAGCTATGAGTTTTGAAGGCGTTTCGAAATCAATAAAGAACATACTCGACGTGAAAAAAACGGGAGAAAAGAAAAAAACTTCAACCCATGTCTGATGATAATTTTTTGGAAGTAAGAAAGAATTTAATCAATATACTCCGCAATCAGGGTATTAACAGTGAAAATGTGTTAGACGCTATGTCAAGAGTTAAGCGTGAATGTTTTGTGGATAAAAGCCAGAGGAACTATGCATATTTAAATCATCCTCTGCCAATCGGATGCAATCAGACAATATCACAGCCCTATACGGTTGCTTTTATGACACAGATGCTTGAAATAAAAAAAGGTGATAAAGCACTGGAAATCGGAACCGGTTCAGGTTATCAGGCAGCAATTCTTAAGGAACTAGGAGCAGAGGTTTTTTCAGTTGAAAGAATTGAATCACTATACAAAAGGGCAAAAAAAAATCTCGAAGAGTTAAATTACAGTGTCACATTAAAATGCGGGGACGGCACGCTCGGCTGGAAAGAATATGCACCTTTCGATGCAATTCTTGTAACAGCAGGAAGTCCTTCAATTCCGGACTCTCTGTTCGAACAGTTAAATATCAACGGAGTCCTTGTAATACCTGTCGGTAATAATTACTCGCAGGAAATATACAGGATTCTTAAGTACAAAGACATTAACGGTAATATAAGTAAAGATATCATGACATTTAAGGAATTCGTATTTGTCCCTTTAATCGGAAAAGAGGGATGGCAATTTGAATAACGATAATGTACATGATTCATTCAGAACAATCAATAAAAACAATTGTACTGAAATAAAAATAAAGAAATCCGCTTTCATTGCAAATTCATTTCCGGTAGAAAATAAAGATGAAGCGGAACATAAAATCAGTACAATCCGTAAAGAACATTTTAACGCTAGACATCATCCCTATGCGTATAAATTCGGAATAGCTGACGACAAAATTAAATTCAGTGACGACGGTGAACCCTCAGGTACATCAGGGAAATCAATTCTTAGCGTAATAGAAAAATTTAAAATTACGAATGTATTAGTTATTGTAACAAGATATTTCGGCGGAGTCAAACTCGGTACCGGTGGATTAAAAAGGGCATATTTCAAGGCAACTGAACTGTGCATTTCCAGATCAGAAATAATAGAAAAATTTATTACTAAAGAACTACTTATCGAATGTGAATATAATTTTATCAATAACATAATAAAACTAATAGAAAAGTATGATTTGAAAGTGAAAGATAATAAATCCGCAGATAAAGTTAAACTTTTTGTTGATGCAAGGCTTTCTCTCATTGAATCATTCAAATCAGATTATATTAACATAACTTCAGGAAAAGGAAGTATCATAACACTTTAGTATAAAGTGAATACTATATCCTAAACACTGAAGTTAAAGATTGGAGATATAAAATCGTCTAATTTAATTTGTATTTAAAAGCACTCCACATTAAGTAATTAATATTTGTTTATCTGTATTGAAAATTTTATTAAATAAACCTATTATATAATAATTAAAATATAAATTTAACGGATATGAAAAAATTATTTTATCCAATTTTAATAATAGCAGTTACTTTTTCTATATTTTCCTGTAAGCCGGATACTGATAAATCCGGTTCGAATATATCCGAATCAACTTCGGAATTAAAATTCGAAGAAAAGACCCTGTTGAAAACATACAGGAACTGTGACCCTCAGAATGAAAATTGCACTTATATCCAGATTAAATATTCTTTAATAAGTCAGGGACAGCATCAGGAAATAATAAATTCAACAATTACAGATAACATTATTTCAGTTGGAGACCCCGGAAAAAAATCAGCCGAGAAATTAACAATCGAAGAAGTTGCGGATAAATTTATTAACGAATATGAAAATTTCCTGAACAACAACAAGGATTATGATTTAGGCTGGATGACAGAAATTCAGGGGAAACCCGAATTCAGCAACACAAAAATCATCTGCTATTCCATTTCAAATGTATATTTTCTGGGAGGTGCACATCCAAATTCTAATCTGACCTATCTTAATTTCGAAAGAAAGAACGGAAAGTTAATCTACATTCCGGACATATTTTCACCAGGTTTTGAGGATAAATTAAATGCAGCAATCAATTCAGAATTTCGGAAGTCAAAGAATCTTACTCCTGAGGATAACCTTATAGATAAAGCAGGTTTATTTCATAATGAAATTTCTTATAACAATAATTTCGCCGTGCTTAGAGAAGGAATCAGATTTTATTACAATCCTTATGAGATAGCACCTTATGCTGCCGGTACGTTCGAAGTAACAGTGCCTTATGAATTAATTGAAGATATTATTCCTGATGATAGCCCGATAAATTTTTAGAATTTCTGTATTGCCAATCAGACACGAAAATAAAAAAAACATCATATTTACATTTCATAGTATAAATGAAATTCAAAAGGATGTGGCCGCAAGGCAACCTCTTTAATTTCCTTCTTGAATTTATAATCTATCCAGTGTTTTATTAACTCATCATTAAAAACATTACCCTGTTTCAGGAAGTCATTATCTTTTTCGAGATTATGAAGTGCCTGCTCGAAAGTTTCCGGTGTCTGCTTTATTTTATTTCTTTCTTCATCGCCGAGATGAAACAAATCTATATCAACAGAATCTCCCGGATGAATATTATTAAGTATACCATCAAGACCGGCAAGTAAAACTGCCGAAAATGCGAGGTAAGGATTGGCGGTTCCATCGGGAGAACGGAATTCGATGCGTTTTGTTGTCGGATTTTCCGAATACATAGGGATTCTTATTGCAGCACTGCGGTTACTTTTTGAATATACCAGATTAACAGGAGCTTCATAACCCGGGACAAGCCTTTTATAAGAATTGGTAGTCGGATTTGTAAAAGCAAGCAATGCCGGTGCATGATGCAGAATTCCTCCGATAAAATTTATTGCAAGTTCCGATAATCCCGCATATCCGTCTCCCGCGAATAAATTTTTTTTATCTTTCCAGAGCGATACGTGGATGTGCATTCCGCTGCCATTATCGCCGTAGATTGGTTTTGGCATAAAGGTCGCTGTTTTACCTGCAATTTTGGCAGTATTCTTCACAATATATTTAAACATCATCAGTTTATCCGAACACTCAACAAGGGGAGAATATTTAATATCAATTTCACCCTGTCCTGCTGTTGCAACTTCGTGATGCTGCCTTTCCACTTCTATGTTTACACTAAGGAGATTTTCCACAATCATATTTCTTATATCATTCGTAGCATCTGCAGGTGGTACAGGGGAATAGCCTTCTTTTATCCTTATTTTATGACCGAGATTTGCTTCAAGTTCAGAACCTGTATTCCAAAATCCTTCTCTTGAATCGATTCTGAACCAGCTTGAATACTCATTAACATTATAAGCGACATGGTCGAGAATAAAAAATTCAGTTTCAGGTCCATAATATGCTGTATCCGCAATTCCCGATGACAGCAAATAATCGACTGCTTTCTTTGCAACATAACGCGGGTCAAGGTCATATTGTACTTTTCTCAAAGGGTCATAGATATCACATATCAACATCACTGTACCGGGATTTAAAAACGGGTCGATTTTAACTGAAGAAGGGTCAGGTATTGCAAGCATATCGGATTCCTGAATTTTTTTCCAGCCTCTCATAGATGAGCCGTCAAATCCAAACCCTTCAAAAAAACAATCTCTCGTAAGTTGACTAACAGGTATTGTAAAATGCTGCCACTGTCCGATTAAATCCGTAAATCTTAAATCAACGTTTTTAATTTCTTTATCTTTCACCAACTTGTATACATCATCTATCAATTTGATTTTTGCAAGTTGCTCATTTTTAAATGATTTTGTACTCATATTTTTTTGTTATTCAAGGATATATTAAGATATAATGTAAGTAATTAATAACAAATTAATTAAGTTGAGATAAAATTCCATTTCTATATAAAGACTCCAAAAACCTTAATGATACTTCTTTCTATCATTTTTTAAGTAAATCCAATTTTCAGCAGAAAAAATATCCTCGGGACTTTTACAGCTTTTTTGTAATAAATTGTTAATTCTTATGAATATCTTTATGTCTTATATTTCTCAATTTCTTAATCTTGCTTTTTCCTTTCAGTTTAGAAATCTCCTTCTGCAGATTTTTATCTTTTTGTAATTCAAGATAATTAATCACGTAATTAATTACACTTGGGGGGAAAATTCCGTTCTTTTCGTAAAGTCCGCGTTTTTCATTCAGTACTTTTGATGATTCAAAGCAGTTAGCGGGAAGTTCAGTTAAAGATTCTGACAATGACGGATCTTTGTGAATATTACCTTTGACATATAATCTTTCGGCAATTTCGAAAGACTGCTCAGGATGATCAAAGCCCCACATTGCCGCCATTGTAATCCCTGCAAGAAGTAAATGCACACTTGCACTTCCGTCAGCTGTCCTTAATTCCACAGTCTGCATACTGTCAAAATCAAGCGGAGGTTCTTTATAATTCGGATTAACGATGCTTGCAAGATTTTTTACTTTCGACCATCCAAGCGGAACTCGAATCATTGCACTGCGGTTTGAATCGCTCCAGCATACCTTCGTCGGAGCTTCTTGCCCTGGAACAAGCCGGAGATAAGACGATGCAACCGTATTGCCGAATGCAGTGAGTGAATCCGCATATTCACAAAGTCCACCTATTAATTTCTTCATATTGACCGATAAACTTCCGTCAGAATCAACTGTTACATTTATTCCGCCCTTCATAAGTTTCATATGAATGTGCATACCGCTACCTGCGATACCTTCTTCAGGTTTTGGAGCAAAGGTAGCAAGCATATTGTATTTAGCCGCAATGTTCCGAATGAGCCATTTAGCAATCACGAGGGAATCCGCCGCTTCTTCTACAGGTACGGATAAAAATTCTATTTCAAGTTGTTCACCCGATTTGCCGTTTAATTCATCAAGTGAACTTTCAATCTTTTCTATATATCCAACTTCGCTATGTGCATATTTGACAGAGCCGACAATTTGTGTAATTTCTTTAAGCATTTCATTCAGAATTTTTCCCGTCTTGATATAAGGACCTGAAGCGTGATATCCCCTCTGCTTTAACGGAAGATACATCTGTCCTTCGGAGTCATAGAAAAGATAAAATTCAAGTTCACCGAATGCGTGAAGTTCAATGCCTGTTCTCTCTTTAAAATACCTGCTTGCTTTAAGCAATATGTTGTCAGGAGTAAAAGGTGCTAGTTCACCATCGTTGTTTATATATCTGCAAATAAAATCAAGACTCCTGTTATCAAATGGATTAAGGAAAGCACTTTCCCAAACAGGTACTACGTACAAATCCGATAATCCTGTGTCAATCATTCCTTTAAATAGCGAAGAGCCGTCAACCCTTTCACCTTCTGTCAGAACAACTTCGGCATTTATTCTTCCCGGAATCGGGATTTTAAGTTCCTTTAATTTTCCGTCAATTCCGGTATAATGAAAAGTGATTCTTTCGATTTTCTTTTCTTCAATCACTTTCAGGAGGTCATCACGTGTGAAATCTTCCTTCGGTTTATTTAGAAATGCACTTATTGGATTTGCCAGTTCATAATACATAACAATTTCCTTTTTTAAATTTTATAGCTGTTTAGAATCTTCATATAATTCGCCCTTTCAAAAGCAACAGGGTCTGCAACCGAACGCTGACTCATACTGCCTTTCATCATTGAAACAGATTCATACTCATGCTTTTCCATCCATTTTTTCATTTCTATTAACATTTCTTTAATTCTGACTGTCCCGTTACGCAATAATTCAGAGCAAATACATGCAATATCTCCGCCTGCCATCATAACTTTCAGCACGTCAAGATGATTTTGTATTCCGCTTGTTGCTGCAAGACTCGCTTCTATTCTCCCGTATAAAATTGCCAGCCATCTAAGAGGTAATCTTAGTTCCCAATTACTGCTTAATGATAGATTCGGGATTACTTCAAGATTATCAAGATCAATATCCGGTTGATAAAATCTATTGAAGAGTGAAAAACCGTCTGCACCAGCTTCTTCAAGTTTTTTCACCATATTTGCAATTGATGAAAAATAAGGGCTGAGTTTCATTGCAACGGGAATTTTAACGGCGTTTTTAACCGCTCTTAAATTTCTAATATACATTTCCTCAATTACTTCTGCCGGAATTTTAATATCGGTAGCTACATAATAGACATTCAGTTCCAATGCATCCGCTCCTGCATCTTCTATAAGTTTTGCGTAATTTGCCCAGCCTTTACTCGATACCCCGTTAAGGCTGCCTATTACAGGAATGCTGACAGAATTTTTTATCTTTGAAATATGTTTCAAATATTCTTCCGGTCCTAAAAAATATTCATCCTGCTCAGGAAAATATGTCAATGCTTCTGCATAAGATTCAGTCCCATAAGTAGTAAAGTAATCATACTCCTTTGCTTCATGAGTGATTTGTTCTTCGAATAATGAATATACTATAATTGCAGACGCTCCTGCATCTTCAAGAGATTTCACCATTTCCAAATCTTTTGAAAGAGGAGATGATGACGGAACTATGGGGTTTTTTAGTTCCAGTCCCATAAAATTTGTTGTTAAATCCATAATTTTATATTTTAAATTTTATAAGCAATACCGGTACAACTAATAAATAACCAACGAATCACTTCTCTTCCTTGTTGTCTGAAGCAAGCTTATCATAAAATTTTATCTTTTTATTTACTGCTTCCTGTGCTAATTCTAAAAGTAATTTTGCATGTTCAGGTTCTGATTTCGTCAGCATTTTGTATCTGGTCTCTTTATAGGCATAATCTTCGAACTTTATTTTCGGTGCTCCAGAATCGAGTTTTAACGGGTTCATTCCCTTCTTTTCCCAATCCGGATTATATCTCATTAATTGCCAGTATCCGCTGTCTACCGCTGCTTTCTGATTATCAATTGCCTTACTCATATTTATTCCATGTGCAATACAATGACAGTATGCAACTATAATAGACGGACCGTCATATGCTTCAGCTTCCAAGAATGCCTTCAGACACTGCAAATCATTGGCACCCATCGCTACTTTGGCGACATAAACAGTACCGTAAGTCATTGCAAGTAATGCAAGGTCTTTTTTTGCTGTCGGCTTACCAGAAGCCGCAAATTTTGCTACTGCTCCAAGACCTGTTGCTTTTGACATTTGTCCGCCTGTATTGGAATATACCTCAGTATCAAGTACGAGTAAATTGACATTTTTCCCTGAAGCAAGAATGTGGTCTAATCCTCCGTATCCTATGTCATAAGCCCAGCCGTCTCCGCCTATTATCCAGACAGATTTCTTTACAAGATAATCTGCTATAGTTAATAAATTCTTCGCTTCATCTCCTAATAAAATTTTCAACTTACCTTTCAGTTCAGCAACTCTTTCTCTTTGTGCATTAATACCTGCTTCATTACTCTGGTCGGCATTTATTATAGTTTTTACAAATTCTTCACCTAACTCTTTTGATAATTTGGTCAGTAACTCTTTTGCATATTCATTATGTTTGTCAATCGAAATTCTCATTCCGAATCCAAATTCGGCATTATCTTCAGACAATGAATTCGACCATGCAGGACCTCTGCCTTCTTTTGTTTTTGCCCATGGTGTAGTAGGTAGATTTGCTCCGTAAATTGAGGAACATCCTGTTGCATTGGCAATTACAGCTCTCTCACCGAACAACTGTGAAACAAGCTTTACATAAGGAGTTTCACCACATCCTCCGCATGCTCCCGAAAATTCGAACAAAGGCTGAAGAAACTGACTGCCTTTGACTGTTCCTATATTTAATTTACCCCTGTCATATTCAGGTAAATTCAGGAAGAAATCAAAGTTTTTTCTTTCATTTTCTCTCAAAGGAATCTGGTCAGCCATATTTAAGGCTTTTAGTCTTACTTCTCTTTTGTTCTTTGCAGGACAAATTTCACAGCAAAGAGCACATCCTGTACAATCCTCTACAGCAACCTGAATTGTATATGCTGTATCAGGTGTAAATTCTTTTCCTTTTGCTTTCACCCATTTAAAAGTAGGTGGTGCATCTTTCAATAATTTTTCGTCATATACTTTAATTCTGATACTCGCATGCGGACAAATCATCGCACACTTACCGCATTGAATACAAAATTCGGGGTCCCAAACAGGTACTTCCAATGCAATATTTCTTTTCTCCCACTGAGTTGTACCGGTCGGGAATGTCCCGTCACAAGGCATTTCACTTACAGCGACATTATCACCAAGACCTGCCATAATTTTCCCCAGAGTATTTTTTACATATTCAGGAGCTTTTGGAGATACAATCGGCGGTAATTCAATTTTGCTGTCTTCTAAATTTTCATAATCAACTTTATACAGATTTGCAAGAGTTCTATCCACAGCTTCGTAATTTTTCTTTACGATTTCATCACCCTTTGCTCCGTATGTTTTCTTGATTGAATTTTTAATTTGTTCTATTGCTTCATCTTTCGGAAGTATTCCAGAAATTGCAAAGAAACAGGTCTGCATAATTGTATTAATTCTCGAACCCATTCCGGTTTCTTTTGCAACTGAATAACCGTCGATAACATAAAAATTCAGTTTCTTTTCTTTAATCTGCCTGCACACTTTACTCGGCAGTTTACTGAATACTTCATCTTTGTGATATGGAGAGTTCAGAAGAAATGTTCCGCCTTGTTTAATATTCTTCAGTACATCATATTTTTCAAGCAATGTAAACTGATGACAGCCGATAAAACCTGCTTCCTGAATTAAATAGGTTGATTTTATTGGTTTCTTGCCGAATCTCAAATGCGATATTGTTACCGAACCCGATTTCTTGGAATCATAAACAAAAAATCCCTGCGCATAATTATCAGTTTCCTCACCAATAATTTTTATCGAATTTTTATTCGCTCCAACGGTTCCGTCAGCACCAAGTCCGTAAAACATAGAAGAGACAACACCGCTCTGGTCAGTAGAAAAATTTTCGTCATACAGAATACTTGTATTCGTAACATCATCATTAATGCCGACAGTAAAATGATTTTTGGGATTATCTTTTTCGAGTTCATCGAATATTCCTTTCATCATTGCAGGAGTAAATTCTTTTGAAGATAAACCGTATCTTCCGCCGATTATTTTCGGCATATTAGTAAAAGGTGTTTTTCCGTTTGAAAATGACTCCATAAATGAAGTTACTACATCAAGGTATAACGGCTCTCCAATACTGCCAGGTTCTTTTGTTCTGTCAAGAACAGCAATTTTTTTAACTGACGCAGGAATGGTATTCATTAAATATTCCACAGAAAACGGTCTGTATAATCTTACTTTAATAATTCCGACTTTTTCGCCCTTATTAACCAAATAATCCACTGTCTCCTCCGCTGTTTCGGCACCTGAACCCATTAATATTATTATTTTTTCTGCGTCATTTGAACCGAAATAATCAAACAGTTTATATTTCCTGCCAGTAATTTTTGCAAATTTGTCCATTTCTCCCTGGACTATATCCGGACAAGCGAAATAATACTTGTTCACCGTTTCCCTTCCCTGAAAATAGACATCAGGATTCTGCGCTGTACCTCTTAGTACAGGATTGTCGGGATTCAACGCTCTTGCCCTATGTTCGAAAATATATTTTTTTTCAATCATCGCTCTCATATCTTCTTCCGTCAGTTGTTCAATTTTTATAACTTCGTGAGAAGTACGGAATCCATCAAAAAAATGTATAAACGGCACTCTTGATTTTAAAGTTGCTGCCTGAGAAATTAAAGCAAAATCCATTACTTCCTGAACAGAGCCCGAACATAATAATGCAAATCCCGTCTGCCTTGTCGACATTACGTCACTATGGTCTCCGTAAATAGAAAGTGCCTGAGCAGCAACTGACCTAGCAGATACGTGAAATACAGTCGAAGTTAGTTCACCGGCAATTTTAAACATATTGGGTATCATAAGAAGCAATCCCTGAGATGCGGTAAAAGTTGTTGTGAGGGAACCACTCTGAAGTGAACCGTGAACCGCTCCAGAAGCTCCACCCTCGCTTTGCAGTTCTGAAACGAAAGGTATTGTCCCCCATATATTTTTTCTGCCAATAGCAGACCAGGCATCAGAAAGTTCTCCCATTCCCGATGACGGTGTAATCGGATATATTGCAATTACTTCGTTTGTCTTATGGGCGACGTAAGCAGCTGCTTCATTACCGTCAATTGTTATTTTATTACTTTGCATTTATTAACTCCTAAAAATTAATTTTTGTAATTTTTTCTTTGCCTCTGTTTATAAAAATAAAGGCTGAATATCTTTTATAGAATAGATATGATGTAATTTTGTAAATTTCATTTAAATAATTTAATACAATTATTATTTAATTGAAATAACATTTACAGGAACTTTAATTATAAAAAAAATTTTCCTTTATAAAATATATTCATTCAAGTAATCAATATATCAGTTCAAATATAAAATATTTTACTTTTTTTGATTTTAAATTTATAAAGTACTTTAATGTCAATAAAATTAATAGTTTCATGGTGTTCAAAAATAATTGTATATAGATTTACTTTAAAATTTATTTTTATTATATTTGTATAGGTTTTAAAAATCAAACATTAAAAAATATTGTTTCTTTATTTAGGTATTGACAAAAGAAAATAATTTTATTATGTTTGTATAGGTAGTTTGGTTATTACATAGATAGAAGGTTTTAATAGTATTGAGACTATGGTTAAAAGTTTAGAGACTATGTTCTTTGAAAGGTTATAAAGACAGAAATTTTACTCCCACCAACAATAAACCCCTAAATCCCGACTTTCCCCCGAGTCGGGATTTTTTTTTATAATTGCATCCGAAGAATTGGTTTGCGGATTCTGATTTTTGTAAAACAAATAAAAAAAGACTATAAAAGTCTTATTTTTCATCTTTTTTACAAAATTCCTTTTTAATATTTGATATAAGGGAGAAAATATCAAAAAAGATATCTATAGTCATATTATTTTCCTATAAGGTGGGATTGTACTTGAAAATATTATATCTTTATTTCGAATTTATACTGGAAACAATATCTTTTGTATCCCGTGCGATTAAAAGTTCTTCATTTGTCGGAATTACATACACTTTTACTTTAGAATCAGATGTCGAAATTTCCGCCAGTTCACCTTTTATATTTTTATTTTTCTCAACGTCAAATTTTAATCCTAAATATTCAAGTCCATTACACGCTTCATATCTTGTTTCAGGGTCATTTTCACCTATGCCCGCCGTAAAAATTATTGCATCAAGACCGCCCATTATTGCCGTGTAGGCGCCGATGTATTTTTTCAATCTGAAATCAAACATTTCAAGTGCCAGTTTTGCTCTTTTATCGCCTCTTTTATTAGCTGCTTCAAGGTCTCTGAAATCGTTACTTATTCCTGATACACCAAATACGCCCGATTTTTTATTTATCAGGTCGTCAAGTTCTTCGGGTGAAAGATGTTCAATACTTTCAATGAAAGTAACAATAGCAGGGTCAATATCTCCGCATCTTGTACCCATAATCAATCCGCCGACAGGAGTGTGTCCCATTGATGTGTCCAGACTTTTTCCGTTTACAATTGCCGTAATGCTTGAACCATTACCGAGATGACAGGAAATTAATCTTGTATCTTCTCTGCCCAGTAATTTGTTAGCAATTTGTGAAACGTATCTGTGGGATGTTCCGTGAAATCCGTATCTTCTTATATGATGTTTCTCATAGAGATAATACGGAAGTGCATACATATAAGCATAATCGGGCATTGTCTGATGGAAAGCAGTATCAAACACTCCTGCCATAGGCAAACCGGGAAATAATTCCTTACACGCCTCTACTCCCGCAATGTTTGCAGGATTATGCAAAGGAGAAAATACACTGCAGTCACGAAGCGTCTGAATAACATCATCGTCAATCAAGACAGAACCCGCATATTTCTCTCCGCCGTGTACGAGGCGATGACCGATTGCATCAATTTCATCCTTACTTTTTAAAATTTTAAATTCATCAGAAGTCAGAAAATCAAAGACAATCTGCACACCTGCCTTGTGACTTTTGACGGGAATTTCCTTTTTTATCTTTTCATAACTATCCATACAGAATGTAACTGAAGAATCTTCTTTTCCTATTCTCTCAACCAGACCTCTTGCAGAAACAGTCTCATTTTCCATATTCAGCAACTGAAACTTCAGAGATGAACTCCCGCAGTTAAGAACTAATATTTTCATATAATTAAAATTTAAATTTTATAAGACAGATTGAACAGCAGTAATAGCAACTACATTCACAATATCAGTTACACTGCAGCCTCTTGATAAATCATTCACGGGTTTGGCAAATCCCTGACTAACAGGTCCGATTGCTTCTGCTTTTGCCAGTCTCTGAACGAGTTTATACCCGATATTTCCTGCTTGCAAGTCAGGAAAAATCAGCACATTTGCTTTTCCCGCAACAGAACTTCCTGGCGCTTTCATTTCACCAATTTTCTTTATCAGTGCAGCATCGAGTTGCAGTTCACCATCTACCAACACTTCCGGTGCTTTTTCCATAACAATTTTTGTCGCTTCCGTCACTTTATCAACAAGTTCGTGCTTAGCACTTCCTTTGGTGGAAAATGACAGCATTGCAATCCTCGGTTCCATACTGCATAAAGACTTTGCAGTTCCTGCAGTAGCAATTGCAATAGAGGCAAGTTCTTCGGCAGATGGATTAGGGTTAATTGCACAATCTGCAAATAACAAAACTCCGTCTTCTCCGAAATCTTTATAAGGCAGTTCCATAATAAATGAACTCGATACGATTGATATTCCGGGCAGCGTTTTAATAATTTGCAGAGCAGGTCTTAACAAATCTCCGGTTGAATGTATCGCTCCCGAAACCATTCCGTCCGCATCTCCAGACTTGACCATCATAGTAGCAAAATAAATCTCATCTTTTATTGTTTCTCTTGCTGATTCGAAAGTAACACCTTTCGCTTTTCTTAATTTATAGAACCCGCTTATATAATTTTCGTAATATTCCGATTCTACAGGTTCAATAATTCGGATATCCGATAAATCAACATTTAGTTTTTCAGCAGAAGTCAGAATCATATCTTTTTTGCCGACTAATAAAGGTTCGGATAGACCTTCTTTCTTAATTATTCCGGCAGCATTGATTGTTCTTGCTTCACTGCCTTCAGGGAGGACAATTACTTTTTTATTTTTTTTTGCCTTTTCCCATATCTTCGTCATTACGCTCATATAATATCCTTTCGAACATTTAATAATTTTCGTTTTAAATTACTAAATCCCCGTTCAATATTAAATGAAGTTATTTTGCTATTTACTTTTGAAATATTTATAATTTTTGCCATGTGGGAACAAGGCATAGTCGGTTTCTACCTGTTTAAAGAAGGTTACAGATTAAAGAACAATATGCTAAATACTATTTTAGATTTAAAATATAAACGGAATTATCCGTTTAGACATAGTCATATACTCTCTGTAACCTTCGAAAGAATTAATAAGGATATTTTCCTCGTAATATATTTTTACAATCATATTGATAATGATAAATAAATATACTACAAGACGCAAAAAGGAAAAATCAATAAATATCCAGAGCAAAGCAACAGATATAACAGTTGCATACATCGGATGACGTATGTATTTATAAGGACCTGCTGTTATTAATTTTGCTCCTTTAGAGGGTGCGGGAGTAAATCTTATTTTATCCCTCATATGAAACACAGCCCATAATGAAGGGAATACGGCGGTAAACATTAATATTATGAATATAATATTAGAAACAAATATTTTTCCGGTAAATACAAGAAATGCAATAAAAATAACCTGAAACAGAACAAGAATAGATGAAGTTAAAGGTTTTTGTTTTAACATTCATTATTATTTTATAACCTCGTCAACATTTCTGCGTGGTGTAGGTTTTATATCCTTGCCATATCCCATTCTTAAAATCTGCTGAGGAAAACCTTTCAGTTTAAGAGTATTAACTAATTTCTCCTTTAATAAAGGTATTTCAAGAGGTTGATTCAGATATGAGGCAGACAGATTCTCTGATGTGGCGAAAAGAAGAATTTTCTCAAGTGCCATTCCTGCATTCATCCAGTCTTCCGGTGTATCGGTTCTACTTTCAATTATTCCAAGTACGGGTGAACCCTCAATAAGATTTCTGTCCCGTGCTGCCTGAATATTCCCCCAATCAATATTACTTAAATAAAAAGGTCCTGTCTGCGAGAATAAATCCCCTACTCCAAATGAATATATCGGAATACCGTCTTTACTTTTTTTCCTGACCGGATGAACCCATTTTGCAAGTTCTCTGCAGAAACTTTTATCATGAGATTGAATTCTGTCGCCTTCTTCAATTATGTTAACTGCAAGTTCTCTTAACCGATTTTCTTTAATAATATTTAGTCTTATTTTATCTTCACCTGCAATTGTTTCAAATTTTTGAAGTATCTGACCGTCTATAGTTTTGTTTTCGAAGGGTTTCCGGTTAGTTCTCCTTTTCGTAATTGATTCAAACAATTTTCTGATTTCATCAGTAAGAACAAAATTTTCAGCAAGTATTACTTCGGCAAGTAAGTCATATTTTTCATCATAGGGACAAATATTAATCCTTGCTGAGAATCCAAAATAATTTGCCGCAATAGTAAAATTTGCAAGTGCAGCACCGCAACTTATTGTGAGTTGCCTGTCATCAGGGTCAATAACAGGCAAGGCACGTGTTCTATCTGCAAAAAGTTTTATACCGTTTTTAGTAATTTTAAAAAGCCAGGGCTGTGTATTGTGCCCGGATGGAGCAAGTATTGCATAACCAATAAAAAATTTTATTTTCTCTTCAAATGAACCGTTTACAGGATAGTCTTCTACATTTATTTGCCATGCCGATATAATGTTATTCATAAGATTTTTTTAAAAATTAATACAAATTTAGATAATATAAACTGTATAAATATAACAAGATTTTTTTCATAAAAATCTTTTGTTTTTAAACATATTTTACTATTTTAATGAAAAAAACTTATATGAATGAGAAGGAAGAAATAAATGATGCCATATTCCTGCTAAATGACCATTTAGATATAAAACAAACGAGTCTCGAATTGAATAATACTGCAATTCAAAATTATGAAAACCTGAGGGATAAATTAATTGAAGTTATTCATTACCTGCTCAATAATGATGTTCAAAAACTTCTTACCGCCGTATATAGAATTGATGTATCAGAAGAAAAATTCAAATCCGCAATGGAAAATGAGAATATAAACTTAATCAGCGAAAGCATAGCCGATTTAATTTTTGAACGTGAATTACAGAAAGTCAAATACAGAAAAAAATTTCCGGGGTGATTTTTTAAATATTCAACTTTTATAGACAATAAATTATATCAGACCGCGGAAAACTTGGAACAGCGGAATCCCTCCGATTACAAGTATTACGCCACATAAACGCTGATGAACAATGAAAAAAAATGTGTAACACGGATTTTATTGAATCACAATGCATATTAGTTCCAGCATATACTGTTTAAAAATGAAAAATTACCAAATTATTCTTCTCAGTTCATACCCGTCAGATTCAAATACTATCGCTCCCTCCAAATCCGTTCTGCAAACAATACTTCCCGCAGCTTTTAATTTTTCAATCGTCAGTGGGGACGGATGATTGAAATGATTCAAATAACCGCAGGACAAAACCGAGTATAAAGGATTGGATTCCGCAAGAAATTCAGAACTTGAAGAATTTTTGCTGCCGTGGTGTGCTACCTTCAGTATGTCCGAATTGAGAAAACTTCCGTAATTACGCACAAGTTCTTGTTCTTCATCCGCATTTATATCTGAAGTAAATAAAATATCAAACTCTTTGTATTTCATTTTTAATACTATACAGTCATCATTATTACTAATATAATTTACGTCTGATTTTTTCGGCAGGAGGCAATAGAATTTAACATCCTCTCCAATGTTTATAACATCTCCTGCGTAAAGATTTTCCCGTTCAATCCTTCTCCTGATTATAATATCCTCAATAATTTTAAAATTCCGGTCATAAATATTTATATCATTGAAAATTATTTTTTTTATATTAAAATTTTCAAGAAGGTAAACGGCTCCACCGGAATGGTCGTAATGGTGATGAGTTAAAATCAATAAATCTATATCCGAGATTCTATTTCGTTCAAGGTAAGGAGCAATATGTCTTTTAGCTTTATCCGTAGCATCATTTTTCAAGCCCGCATCAATTAAGATATTTTTTCCTGATGGTGTAGTTACTAATGCCGCATCACCCTGTCCCACATCAAAAAATACAATCCTTATTTGCGGATCAACCTGATAACTGAACATTATGAACAGTAAAATCAAGAATAACACCAATACAATTCTGAATCTGTAATTATTCATCGTAACAGAATAAATCACCGCAACAATTATGAAATAAATAATCATACTCATAGTATCAAAATTATACTTTACCGTATATGCAAATTCCAGTTCGCCGAAAAAGTTAATCATAATTATCTGCATTTTCAAAAGCAGATAATTGACTTCCGCTATCGATTCCGAAATAAAACCGAACAGCGGAGCAGTTATTACCTGCAGCATACCGAGTGCCAATGATATATTCGATATAGGCACTGCTATAAGATTGCTTATAAATGATATCAAAGAGATTTTACCGAAATACAAAGATGTGAGAGGCAGAGTTCCGATTTGTGCCGCAAATGTGGAAAGAAATAAAATAACAAAATAATAACAAATTCTCCGAACAACTGACCTTTTCTTGAAAAATAAAGGTTGAATGATACTCTGGGTTTTCTGAAAAAACAATACCATAGATATTGTAGCACTATAAGAAAGAATGAACCCCGCATCGAATAACTGCCTCGAATCTATAATGAAAACAATAATTGCCGATGCCCCTATAAGATTAAGAAAAACTATTCTCTTTTGAATCAACCATGCAAGAATTACAAGTACACCAAGTATTGTTGCCCGCACAATAGAAGGTTGTGCTCCTGTAAACAAACAATAATAGATTATAAAAATGATTGTAATAATATATCTGTATTCCCTTTTCATTCTGAAAATCGAGAAAAACATCATTGAAAACAAAATCACATAAGCAACATTTAATCCTGAAACGGCAATCAGATGCATAACACCGGCTTTTACAAAATTATCTTTTAATTCTTCCGACATAGTTGTCTTGCTGCCCGTTAACAGACCTTTCAGATAACTTCCCTCTTCACCCCCGATTTGCCTGTCCACTACATTTAAAGCATATACTCTTGACGGATAAATTATATTTTGTAAAATAAAATTTAAATTCCCTGACGATAAAACTTCAAGATTTTCATAACCTTTTGAATAAAATATTTTTTCGATTCCGTTTAAATTCAAATATCTGTGATAATTGAATTCTCCCGGGTTTCTTTCTCCGGGTGCAGTACGGAGTTTTCCGTAAATTTTAATCTCGTCGCCTGCATTAACAGCAGGCACGGTTTTGCCCGAATCTATTTTCATATCGGGATTCATATAAACAATAATATTTCCCGATACCGGTATTTGTTCATCACTCTGACCTGCAACTTCAGTAGATAATAAAAACTTAACTTTTCCCAAATCAATTTCAGGTGGCTCCTTAACAATACCGGTCACGAATACATCCCTGTCCCTGTCAGTATCCTGTATAAATGCAATTGAATTCGATGGTTTGAGGCAAGTATCGTAATTAATCTTAAAAAACCCTGTCAGTATAATAAGAAAATATAATATATAGATTGAATAATTCAGCAGCCTGATTTTTTTTACAGAAAGAATTATCAGAAGAATAATTATCAGACCTGCGGTAACAATAAATATTCCCGTGTTAAAGTAATAACCGATAATAATACCGATAATCATAAAAACGGCAACTTTTACGGCAGGTATATTTTCAAGTTTAATCATTAATTAATAAGTATTTTTCAATCTGTTGCAGATATGCAGAGTTACGTATAAAAATATGATAATATTTTATCATCATTTTTTTCAATGTAATTCAGTATTTCTTCAGTGTAAATCCTCAATACGATTGTTTTCAATCAGAAAGAAAGATAAGAATTTTTTTCAAAAAATAACATTATAAAACGCCTTTTTTAATCAAACATATTTACTTAATTTAATTGAAAACCGCAAAATGAATCCCGTTGAAATAATAAAAGCAAAAAAGAATAATAAATCTTTAAGGAAAGAAGAAATTCAATATTTTATAAACGGCTATCTGAACGGAGAAGTAGCGGATTATCAGATGTCTGCATTTCTTATGGCAGTCTGCTTCAACGGAATGAGTGATGAAGAAACTTTTTATCTGACTGAAACAATGCTGAAAAGCGGAAGAACGGTTGACCTCAGTCATATAAAATTTCCGAAAGTTGATAAACATTCTACCGGCGGCGTCGGTGATAAGACATCGCTGATTCTTGCGCCGCTCGTTGCTTCCTGCGAAATTGCCGTTCCGATGATTTCAGGCAGAGGTCTCGGTCATACAGGCGGAACGCTCGATAAACTCGAATCAATTCGCGGATTTAATTTTAATTTATCAGTTGAGGAATATATACGTATTATTGATAAAAACAACCTTGTAATGTCAGGTCAGACCGATGAACTCTGTCCTGCGGATAAAAAAATATATGCATTGCGGGATGTCACTTCAACAATAGATAATACTTCCCTGATTACCGCCAGTATAATGAGCAAAAAACTTGCAGAAGGTGCAGACTCAATTGTTTTTGACGTTAAAGTTGGAACAGGTGCTAATTTAGGCGATTATGACAAATGTATGGAACTGTCAGGAAAACTCCTTTCCATTGCAAAAAAATTCAATAAGAAAGCCATAGCCATTTTAACAGATATGAATATTCCTCTCGGGAAAAAAATAGGGAATTGGTTTGAAGTAGAGGAATGCATCGAAGTAATGAACGGTGCCGATATACCTGATTTGTTAAAGGTAAATAATATTCTTGCCGGAGCTATGATATATCTCGCGGGTAAAACAGATTCAATCGAAAGCGGTGAAAATATTGCAATGGAGAAAATCAGAAACGGATCAGCATATAACAAATTTCTCGAAACGGTAGAAATTCAGAACGGGGATGTTAACTATATTATGGATTTCTTGCACTATAAACGTCCGGAATATACCTATTCCTTCAATGCAACTCAGGACGGTTTCATAACAAAAATGGATGCATTAAATATTGGACTTGCATCAGTTGAGCTTGGAGCGGGTAGAAAAAGATACACAGATGTAATTGACCCGCTTGCAGGTATAATATTTAAAAAAGTTTTTGGTGACAGAATAATGAAAGACGATATTATTTGCGAACTATATTCATCATCTCCTCAAAAAATTAGTGAAGCAGTTAAATATATCAGAGAAGCGATAGAAATATCACCCATCGAAATGCCGAAACGAAAACTAATAATTGATATTATAAAATGAAATTTTACTTAATAAAAATATTAATTATTATATGTATAGTCTGTTTTACAGGTTGCTTTACAGAAAAACAGAAAAGAATTTCAAGCAGTGAATTATTTACGGTAATTGAAACGATTGACGGTGATACATTCCGGTTAAGCAACGGCGAGAAAGTCCGGTTACTCGGTATTGATGCACCTGAAATGAATGAATCGGATAAACTTGAGAGGGATTCTGAACAAAGCGGTAGGGATAAAAATACAATTAAAAAACTCGGAACTTTATCCGCCAGATACGTAAAAAAACTTGCAGAGGGGAAAAAAGTGTATTTAGAAAAAGAACCCGGAGGAGATAACAGGGACAGGTACGGCAGATTGTTAAGATATGTTTATCTTGAAGACGGAACATTAATAAACAGGAAAATAATCAGAGACGGGTATGCATATGTCTATGACAGATATCCACTATCAAAAACGGAAGAATTCAAACAATATGAAAAGGAAGCAAGGGAAAATGAAAGAGGACTATGGGGTGAAATAGAAGGACTTGAACAATTTTAAAAATGAAAATTAAAATTATATGAAAAAAGAAAAAATTAAAGGACCGGCAGTTACATTTGATGATGTTCTGCTTGTCCCTTCAAAATCGAGTGTACTTCCGCGTGAAGTTGACCTCACTACCAGATTGACAAAAAACATTAAACTAAACATACCCCTTCTCTCTGCAGCTATGGATACTGTAACAGAAACAGATATGGCAATAGCTATGGCGAGGTTAGGAGGTATAGGCATCATTCACAAAAACATGACAATATCCGAACAGGCAAATGAAGTGGATAAAGTCAAAAGAAGCGAAAGCGGAATGATACTTAAGCCCATAACACTCACATCGGACAAAAAAATCAAGGATGCTTTTGAAGTAATGGAAAAATTCAGAATTTCCGGAATTCCCATCATAAACAGTAAAGGGAAATTGATAGGAATCTTGACTAACAGAGATTTGAGATTTGAAGTAAACCCCGAGACACCCGTTGGAGAAATAATGACAAAAGACAATTTAATTACTGCACCCGTTGGAACGGATTTAGAAAAAGCGGAAATAATTTTACAGAGATACAAAATCGAGAAATTGCCGGTGGTGGACAAAAACGGTTATCTTAAAGGACTTATCACATTCAAGGATATTCAGAAGCGGAAAAGTTTTCCAAATGCCTGCAAGGATAAATTCGGGAGGCTGCGTGTTGGTGCAGCACTCGGGATAACATCAGATACTATTGAACGGGCACAGGAACTGATACATCACGGCGTTGACATTCTTGTTATAGATACTGCACACGGACATTCAGCAGGGGTAATAAAAATGGTTAAACAAATCAAAGCAAAATTAGATATAGATTTAATTACAGGAAATGTTGCAACAGCAGAAGCAGTTGAAGATTTAATTGATGCCGGTGCAGATTGCATAAAAGTTGGCATCGGTGCCGGTTCAATCTGTACGACAAGAGTAATTGCAGGAGTCGGAGTACCGCAATTATCAGCTATTATTGAATGTGCGGAAGCCTCATTGAAGCATAATATTCCTTTAATCGCAGACGGCGGTATCAAGCAAACAGGTGATATACCGAAAGCAATCGCCGCAGGTGCCGATACTGTTATGATAGGAGGAATGCTTGCGGGAACTGACGAAACGCCGGGCGAGAAAGTCCTTTATGAAGGAAGAAGTTATAAAGTATACAGAGGTATGGGTTCAATTGAAGCAATGAAGAAAGGCAGTAAAGACAGGTATTTTCAGGATATGGAAGACGATATTAAAAAACTTGTACCCGAAGGTATAGAAGGAATTGTACCTTATAAAGGACCTCTGCAGGAAACAATCTACCAGATTACAGGCGGATTGCGTTCAGCTTTGGGATACTGCGGAGCGAAAAATATTCAGGAGATGAAATCAAAATCGAAATTCGTGCAAATTACAAATGCGGGATTACGTGAATCACATCCTCACGATGTGAAAATTACAAAGGAAGCACCTAACTACAGCCTAAAAATCAATTAAGAATTAAGAATTATTAGTGAATATTATAAAATCTTTAAATATCTTTATTTGTTAGAAAAATAAAAATGAGTTCAAATGGACTATACAAAATATAATCAAAATAATCCTTACCAAAATCAGGATGTCGCTGTTCCCGGAATTGATGTCTCAAAAAAATTTTTACTCAATGTTTATAACTGGATGACAATAGGACTTGCACTGACAGGGATTACCGCTTTTTTCCTTTCGTCCAGCACAACATTTACGGAATATTTAATTGAAAATTCGGGAATATTCTGGTTTCTGCTGATACTTCAGTTAATCGTAGTTTTTGCTTTAAGTTTTGCAATTACTAAAATACCTGCAATGGTAGCCATCGGAGCATTCCTGTTTTATTCATTTTTAACAGGAATTACATTTTCAGTTTTATTCCTAATATTTACAGGTGAATCAATCGCACTGACATTCTTTATATGTGCGGGCATGTTTGCATCGGTAAGCGTTTACGGATATATAACTAAGAGAGATTTATCAGGACTCGGGACATTTATGTATATGGGATTAATCGGATTAATACTTGCAACGGTAGTTAATATCTTTTTACAAAATAGTGTAATATACTGGATTACTACCTATGCGGGCGTAATAATATTTACGGGCCTGACAGCGTGGGACACTCAAAAAATAAAGAATCTAAGCAGTCAGGTTGATTACGGAACTGAGCAGGGAAAGAAAATGGCAATAATGGGTGCTTTAACACTTTACCTGGATTTCATTAACCTGTTCCTGATGTTGTTGAGGTTATTCGGGGAAAGAAAATAAATTTCAATTATTACATTCGTTAGTCCTTTACTTTTGAAGTTATGCGCAAAAGTGCGAAGAATTTTCTGAACAAGACAGCAAAAATTTTCATCGAATTTTTCTAAAGTAAAATACAATTTTAAAACAAAGAATTATTGATAACAAGTTTTTTACGTAAACTTTTGTAGTCTCTGAACTTATTGGTTTCTACTTGACTAGGCTAAAAAATTCTTATGAAATTTTAATATTGAAATTTGATTCATATTTCTTTATAAATACAAATCAACATATTTCTTACTATCTAAGTAAATTGTAAAAAGGTTGTATTAATATTATTTTATTGGCTATAATACAGAACAAAATGAAAATATTTAATACATTAGTTTTTTTCTTAGTCTTCACAGGATATCTAAGTGCTCAAGTAGTAATAAACGAGGTTATGTATTCCCCTGCCTCACCAAATAAGGAATGGTTCGAGATTTACAATACAGGGAACACAACTATAAATCTTCAGAACTGGAAGTGGAGAGATGCAGCAGCGGGAAATCCTATAAGAACAATTACCAGTCAATCAATTACTCTCGATGCAAATACTTATGCAATTATCTGCGACGACTCCACGAATTTGAAGCAGGCATTTCCGGGAATTACGGGATTAATAATTCAATCAATCGGCTGGAATGCACTTAATAATACGGGCAATGAAAATATAGTGTTATACAACTCAGCAGGACAGACAATAGACTCATTAACCTATACAAACTCCTGGGGCGGCGGAAGCAATATATCACTTGAAAGAGTAGATGCACTTGCTCCAACGAACAGTCAGTCAAACTGGGGCTCATCCCTAAGTCCTTCAGGTGCAACTCCGAATATGAAAAACTCAATCTCGCTGAAGGATTATGAATTAATATTAAAGTCTTTTAATATAATACCAACTTCACCGAAAATCGGCGAGGTAATTACTTTTGAACTGAAAATAACAAATTCGGGTAAATTTGCCGCAGCTAATTTTAATATCAATATTTACTATGATTTAAACTTTAACAACGAACCTGTTCCGTCGGAATTAATTAGAAGTGAAACAATTTCAAATCTGAATTCAAAAGATTCACTGATATATAGAACAACATACATAGTCCCGCAGGCTGACTCACTTCAGTTTATCGTCAGGGTTATATTTTCACCTGACCAGGATACATCAAATAATACTCAAACAAAAAGAATATACACTGGAAATAAAATAGTAATTAATGAAATTATGTATGACCCTCTGACGGGTAATGCAGAGTGGGTAGAATTATACAATCCGACCGAAAAGAATGTTATGATTCAGGGATGGAAATTTGTAGAATCATCTAATAACATTAATATCTCGGACTCAATATTTCAGGTACTTTTTCCGGGCGCCTATATAATTATTTCAAACGATACAACGATTTATAACCGATTTCCTTATCTTAGAACCTATGACCCTTCAAATAAAATAATTATAAAAAATCTATCACTTTCAAATGACGGTGAAACAGTAAAAATAGTTGACATATCCAATAATACAATTGAAGAAGTCTCTTATAGTCCGAAATGGCACAATCCGAATATAGCAACCGAAAAAGGATTTTCACTTGAAAGAATAAATCCGAATCTCGGCAGCAACGACAAAAACAACTGGAGCAGTTGTGCAGACTTCCTGGGAGGCACACCGATGAAACGCAACAGTATCTATACATCCATTCCATTTAGTTCAGGTAAGATTACAATATCACCTAATCCTTTTTCACCTGACGGAGACGGATACGAAGACCTGACAGTTATTAAATATTCACTTCCGTATAATATTTCGCAGGTAAGAATGAAAGTATTTGATGCAAAAGGAAGACTTGTCAGGACATTATTTAACAATCAATACAGCGGTTCTGAAGGTGAAGTTATTTTCAACGGACTTAATGACAACGGGGAGAAACTCAGACTCGGTATATATATAATTTTCCTTGAATCAATAGACGACAAAGGAGGAACCGTGGAAACAATAAAATCAACCGTTGTAGTTGCAACAAAATTATAGAATGAATAAATATCTGGCAATATTAATTATTTCAGTCTGGTCTTTTATTATATATTACAACTCTTTGAGCGGTGAATTTGTATTTGATGACGAGAGTGTAGTTCAGAATAATATTTCTATACAATCATTATCAAATATTCCAAAATACTTTACGGCGGATGAAGGTTTCCATAAGGTAATAGGAAGATATTACAGACCGATTGTCTCAACCTCGTATGCAATAGATTATTCAATCTGGGGATTAGAGCCGTTCGGATTTCATCTGAGTAATATTTTCTTCCATATTATATCATCAATACTCTTATTCCTGATACTTAAACAATTATTCAGTAAATATGAAAATCCGGTGTTCATAAGTTTTATGGGAGCGATGATATTTGCAGTTCACACAATACACACGGAAGCGGTTTCATGGATAAGCGGAAGAACAGACTCTATTGTTACACTTTTCTTTTTTGCATCATTTCTTTTTTACATTAAATACCCTCATAAGGAAAAATCTAAAACTTCCCCCTACCCACTCAAAAGAGGGACTAAGTTCCTTGTTCTGTCACTTGTATTTTATTGTTTAGGGCTGCTGTCAAAGGAGATGATTATTACTATGCCCGTGATTTTATTTTTATATGATTACTTTTACAGAAAACTTGATATTAAAAAAATATTATCTAATTATGAAGTTTATCTTTATTTTATCGGCTTGAGTTTACTGTATTTTGTTATTAGATATTTGCTATTACTTGACATACCTGAACGGGAGAAATATTTATATTTTTACGGCATGGACTTTTTCGCTATTTTCGGCACTATGCTGAAAACAATTCCTGTTTATTTCAAATTACTGTTTCTACCGGTAAATCTTATATATCATTATAACGGCGTTATATCAGATGTAACTTCAGCCGCAGATATTACGTTTATCTTATCGGCTGTTTTTATTATTGCTCTTATTGTAATTGGCTGGCTTTTAAGAAAATCTTACGGAGTGTTGTCTTTTTGCATTTTCTTTTTTTTGGTTTCACTGATTCCTGTTATGAATATTATACAGACAATGAATTTAATGGCAGAAAGATTTCTGTATATGACATCCTTTATCGTTTCACTATCAGTCTGTTTCGTGTTATATAAAACTGCAGGCGGAAAATATTTCAGAAAACTTACAATAGTTTTTTCAATAATAATTTTATTATATTCATATTTAACATTTGAAAGGAACAAAGACTGGCAATCGAATAATGCATTATATTCGACCGGAGAAGGAATAGACGGGACAGTATTACTGGTAAATGCAGGCAATATTTATGCAAACAATAAAAACTTTGATGAGGCAGCGAAAAGATACTTCAGAGCTCTTGAAATTAGGGAGAATAATATACTCGCAAACCATAATCTCGGACTTGTTTATCTGATTAAAGGAAATTACGATTCAGCCGAATACAGACTAAAAAAAGGTATTAATATAGATTCACTGGCACCGGACGGATATTTTCAACTTGCAGTCCTCTACAAGACAAAAGGCAACATTGATGAAGCAATAAGAAACCTCGAGAAACTTCAGACAATTGATTTCAATTACAGGGGTTCGGCAGAATTATTGATGCAGTTAAAAATGTCAAAAGAAAGCGGGCAGGTTCCCGATAATAATGTCCTGCCTAATTACGAACTGTCTTCACTGCAAGAGCAGTCATATAAATTATTCCAGCAAAATGAGTTCGGGAAATCAATCGAAATTTTAGAGAAATTAATAGAGAAAGACTCCGGCGGAAAAGCAGGTTATCTAAACAATATGGGGCTATGTTATATCGGTCTTGAGAATTACGATGAAGCCGAGAGAGCATTTGACGAGTGTCTTAAAATTGAACCTGAAAATGTAAACGGGCTAAGCGGGAAAGCAGATGTGCTACGCAAGAAAAATAAAATATCCGAAGCAATAAAAATCTATAAAAAAGTAATGAAAATAAATCCCAATCCAAAAACGAAAGCGATACTGGACTCGCTTCTGAAATTTTATTGACAGATTAAGTTGATCGCTTACAATTTTTCAATTTGACAATAAAAATTACATTATTAATTCCGATACCTTTACAATTTCGAATCTTTTTTTCTTTAATTCATCTATTATTATTTGAAGAGATTCTGCAGTCAAAGAAGTCCTTCTATTCCCCGGAAAATGCATTACAATAATTGAACCGTTCTTTGATTTATTCAGAACATTTTGAATTATCTTACGAGGATTTTTCCACACAGCATCACCGCTGATTACATCCCAATGTATAACAGTCAATCCGAGTTTGTTTACTAATTCCACATCTCCGGCAGTATAACATCCTCCGGGGAATCTGAATAACGAAGGATAATTTCCGGTTATTCTTTTTATGGTTTCCTGTGCTTTGAGTATATCTTCTTCTTTTTCACTGTCATATAATTTCTTCAGACCAAAACAATTATCCGTGAATGATTTATGAGAGAAGGAGTGATTGCCGATTTCGAATAATGTATCGTTTGCCAGTTTTTTTAACTGTTCCCAGTATAATTCTGCCCATAATCCTGCTACAAATATTGTTGCTTTAACATTGTTTTTTCTTAGAATGTCTTCAATTTCGTGATTATAAATTTTTTTTGATTTATTTAACATAGATTCAGTCATGTCAGCGTCAAATGTAAGAGCAATTTTTTTATCATCAGGATTACCGTGAAATACAACACCCTGCTGAAATTTTCCGGATTTTTTGGCAACAGATGTTGAAGTATCATTTTTTATTTGCGTTATTTTAATATTGTTTTGCCTCCCGCAGGATGAGAAAAGAAATATTGTGGCAAAACATAAGGAAAAATATTTCAACTGAATTAATTTACTTTACAATAAAATTACAACTTCTTTGTTATGTAATCAGTAGTAATATTTCAAGATAACGTAAAAACCATTTAATCATTCCCTGTAGAGGCAAAGGCATGCCTTGTGTCTACATAAATCTGAAAATAAAAAAACCCGCAGCATAACCGCAGGTTTCTTATAAGAATCAATATTTTATTATTGTCCTAAATACGCTTTCAAGGCTTTTGAGCGTGATGCCTGTCTTAATCTCCTGATTGCTTTTTCCTTGATTTGACGAACTCTTTCACGGGTAAGTTTATACTTATCACCGATTTCCTCGAGTGTCAGAGGGTTTTCTTTTTCAAGTCCGTAATACAGTTTCACAACTTCTTTTTCACGCTGCGAAAGTGTATCGAGTGCCCGTTCAATCTCTATTCTCAATGAATCTTTCATAAGGTTTGTATCCGGCATTTTCTCTGCTTTATCCGGCATAATATCAATCAGTTTTGTGTCTTCGCCATGAACACTGGGTGCATCCATAGATACGTGCCCGCCGGAATTTTTCAATGTTTCCTGAACCTCGTAAACGCTCATATCGAGCTTTTCCGCGATTTCAAGTACATTGGGAGTCCTTTCGTTTTTTTGCTCGAGTTCACTTATTGTCTTCGATATCTTGCTCTTCTGTTGAACTATATTCAGCGGCAGTCTTACTACCCTTGATTGTTCTGCAAGTGCCTGAAGGATGGATTGTCTTATCCACCAGACGGCATAAGAAATAAATTTGAACCCTCTTGTTTCGTCAAATTTTTTCGCAGCTTTTATCAATCCCAGATTACCTTCGTTGATAAGGTCGTTCAGAGATAATCCCTGATTCTGATACTGTTTTGCAACACTGACAACAAATCTTAAATTTGATTTTACCAGTGTATCAAGCGCCCTTTTGTCGCCGCGCCTGATTCTTTTAGCACAGTCAATTTCATCATCAACTGAAAGGGGGGTTGTTTTACTTATTTCTTTTAAGTAAATATCTGTTGACTGATTTTCCCTGCTTGTATATTGTTTTCCTAATTTCATAAATAGGTTTTATAAACTGATTACTTTATTATAACGCCACTTTTTTAAATTAAGTTTCAATTATATTATAGTTAACAAAACCGCAGCAACAATTTTATAACAGCGGTATCGTTAATAAATTAAATATTTAAAAGAATTACTCTGCAGTGCCAAGGAAATCAATTTTATCTTCTTTATGAAGAGTTACAAGTGCTTTCTTACGGTCTGCTCTGTATCCATGAAATCTGCCACGTTTCGTAAACTGGGTTTTGCTTTTACCTTTTCTAATCGATGTCTTTACATCCACTACTCTTACTTTAAATTTTTTTTCAACTGCTTTTTTGATTTCAATTTTATTAGCATTTTTTGATACTTCAAAAGCGTATTGATTTTGGCTTTCCTGCAGATTTGTGTTCTTTTCCGTTATTAACGGACTGATAATTATTATTTTTCTGTTTAATAAGTCTTTCATTATATCAAATTATGAAATTAACGATTTACATAAAGGGGCTATGGCAGATTTTTGAATAAGAAGTATTTTGTTATTCAGCAAATCATAAGTAGCCGCCTTATCGGAAATCATAACATTCAGTTTAGGAATATTTCTTCCGGATTTGTAAACAGGGTCATTTTTTTCTGACAGAAGCAAAAGAGTCTTGGTTTCATCAAGTTTTAAAGATCTGAGAATACCGAACAAATCCCTCGTCTTTGGAGTTTCAAAAGAAAAATCCTGTATAATCATAATTTCATTTTCTTTTGCTTTCAGACTGAGAGCACTCTTTCTTGCTATTCTGGCGGCTTTCTTTGGCATAGATAGGTAATATTTATGCGGTTTCGGACCGAAAATTCTTCCGCCTCCGATATTAATAGGTGAACGGCTTGTACCCTGTCTGGCTCTGCCGGTACCTTTCTGCCTGAACGGTTTCTTTCCGCCTCCGCTTATTTCATTTCTTTCCTTTGTCTTGTGTGTACCTTGCCTCTTATTTGATAAATATGTCCTTACTGCCTGATACAACAAATGAGTGTTAGGTTCGACTCCAAATACATCATCCGGAAGGTTCACCGTATCGTCACTTGTCGTTCCGTCTATTTTATATATTTTTAATTCCATTATGCAATTTTATAGATTTCTATAAATCCGGTATTTGCACCGGGAATTGCTCCTTTAATGAGCATTAAATTTGAATCGGGTATGACTTTAACTACCTTGAGATTCCGCACGGTTACTTTTTTTCCGCCCATTCTGCCTGCCATTCTCTGGCCTTTCCATACTCTGGATGGATACGAAGAACCGCCGATTGAACCGGGTGCCCTTTCACGGTCACTTTGACCGTGAGTTCTTACACCGCCACTGAATCCATGACGCTTCACCACGCCCTGAAATCCTTTTCCTTTTGATATTCCGGTTACTTTGATTGTTTCTCCTGCCTTAAATATATCTACCTTAACAGTTGAACCAACTTTCAAACCATCTACGGGATAATTTAAAATTTCTTTTATATATCGTGGAACAGGAAGTTTCAATTCGGCAAATTTTCCTCTTATTGGTTTGTTCACTGTTTTCTCTCGTCTGACACCAAAACCGAACTGTACTGCATTGTAACCGTCTTTTTCGTTTGTTTTAATCTGCGTAACCGTACAAGGACCTGCTTCAACTACTGTGCATGGTATAGCATTACCGGATTCTTCAAAATAGGTAGTCATTCCTATTTTTTTTCCTAATAAGCCAATCATTGATTTTTCAAACTATTTAATTTTTAACAGTAATTAAACTTTAATTTCAATATCAACTCCGCCAGGAGGGTCGAGTTTCGTTAATGCATCTACAGTCTTGTTCGATGAATTCAATATATCAATCAATCTTTTATGAGACCTTGTTTCAAACTGCTCACGGGATTTTTTATCAACGTGAGGAGACCTTAAAACGGTATATACATTCTTTTTCGTCGGTAGCGGAATCGGACCACTGACAATTGCTCCGGTAGATTTCACGGTTTTAATAATCTTTGCCGTCCATATATCGAGCAATGTATGGTCATATGATTTAAGTTTAATTCTAATTTTTTGAGTCGCCACTTTAAATTCAATTAAATTATATTTCTCGGCATATAATAAGAATACAGCCGCAAATAAAGCAACCTGTATTCATATAATGCTTTGATAAAAAATTATTTTATTCGAGAATTTTCGTTACAATACCAGCACCTACAGTTTTGCCGCCTTCCCGAATAGCAAATTTCAGACCTTCTTCCATAGCAATTTCGGAAATAAGATGGATAATAAGTCTTTCGACATTATCGCCCGGCATTACCATTTGAACACCTTCAGGTAAAATTACTTCTCCGGTAACGTCAGTTGTTCTGAAATAGAATTGCGGTCTGTAATGGGTTGAGAACGGGGTATGTCTTCCGCCTTCTTCCTTTGAAAGTACATAAACCTGTGCTTCAAATTTCTTGTGCGGTGTGATTGAACCCGGTTTAGCAAGCACCATTCCTCTTTCGATTTCATTCTTGTCAATTCCTCTTAATAATAATCCGCAGTTATATCCCGCGATTGCTTCATCAAGCATTTTATTGAACATTTCTGCTCCCGTAACAACCGTTTTCTTATGCTGACCTAATCCTATTAATTCTACTTCGTCACTTACTTTTACTTTTCCTCTTTCAATTCTTCCTGTTGCAACGGTTCCGCGTCCTGTGATTGAAAATACGTCTTCAACCGGCATTAAGAAATTTTTATCCGAATCTCTTTGCGGTTGAGGTATATATTCATCAACAGCTTTAAGAAGTTCCCAAATTGAAGCAAGTCTCGGGTCATCCTCTTTTACATTTTCATCCAGACCGGCTTCCATTGCCTGTAATGCACTACCTCTGATTATAGGTATTTCATCACCCGGGAATCCGTGTTTTGTCAGTAGTTCTCTGACTTCCATCTCCACTAGTTCAAGTAATTCAGGGTCAGCAGCATCAACCTTGTTTAAATAAACAATAATTGAAGGGACTCCGACCTGCCTTGCTAAAAGAACGTGCTCACTGGTTTGCGGCATCGGTCCGTCTGTTGCTGCTACAACGAGAATTGAACCGTCCATCTGAGCAGCTCCTGTAATCATATTCTTGATGTAGTCTGCGTGTCCGGGACAGTCAACGTGTGCATAGTGTCTGTTTTCCGTCTCGTATTCGACGTGTGCTGTCGCAATTGTGATTCCTCTTGCTCTCTCTTCGGGGGCTTTATCAATTTCGTCAAATTTCTTGATTTTTGCATTTCCTCGTCTTGCGAGAGCCATAGTTATGGCAGCGGTCAATGTAGTCTTGCCATGATCGACATGCCCGATGGTTCCAATATTGACGTGAGGTTTACTGACGTCATATTTTTCTTTGGCCATTTTTAATGTTTCTCCTTTATTTAATTAGTTTAAGGTTTATAAAGTATATAAAATTCATAAAGTTGTTGAAGTTTTTGACCTTTTACTTTCATATTTATAAATTTGTCACTGTGTTGTGGGTCAGGGAGGAATTGAACCTCCCACCTCGTGCTTATAAGGCACGCGCTCTAACCAACTGAGCTACTGACCCAGAACCGGAAACTACTCAGTTGAAGGTTAATAAAGTTTGTAAAGTTATTTAAAGATTGTATATCTTTCTGATGATTTCCTTTATAAACTTTTCACTTTATAAACTTTCTACTGAGGAAGTTTTATAGAGCGTTTTATGTACCTGATCGACGAGTTCCATTCTTGAATTTGTTCAAGAACTGACCCATATATTTATATATTTAAAAGAACTATTTACGTACAGTAATTGAATCCGAAATATTTTTCGGTGTTTCATCATAATGCGAAAATTCCATAGAATATATCGCTCTGCCCTGGGTCATGGAACGTAATATTGTAGCATAACCGAACATTTCCGAAAGCGGAACCAAAGCCCTGATAATTTGCGCATCGCTTCTCTGGCTCATTTTTCCGATTTTACCTCGCCTGGAACTTAAATCACTCATAACGTCTCCCATATATTCATCAGGAGTAACTACTTCAACACTCATTATAGGTTCAAGTAATACAGGGTCTGCTTTTTTTGCTGCATCTTTAAACGCTATCGAACCTGCGATTTTAAAAGCTATATCAGAAGAATCAACTTCGTGATATGAGCCGTCAAGCAAAGTTACTTTTATGTCTTCTACGGGATAACCGGCAAGAACCCCGCTTTTCATCGCTTCTTCAATTCCTTTGGAAACAGAAGGTATATATTCTCTGGGAATAACTCCGCCGGTTATGGCATTGCTAAATATATAACCTTTTCCCTTCCCATTAGGTTCAATTTCGATAACAACGTGTGCGAATTGTCCTCTGCCTCCTGTTTGCTTAACAAATTTACTTTCCTGAATTACCTTTTTTCTTATTGTTTCTTTATAGGCAACCTGCGGTTTTCCAATATTTGCGTCTACTTTAAACTCTCTTTTTAATCTGTCAACAATAATTTCGAGATGAAGTTCTCCCATTCCGGAAATAAGGGTCTGAGAAGTCTCTTCATCTGTCATAACCCTGAAAGTCGGGTCTTCATCTGATAATTTTGCCAGTGATTCAGATAATCTGTCCTGGTCAGCTTTTGTTTTCGGTTCAATGGCAATTTGAATTACTGGTTCTGGAAACACTATTTTTTCAAGAATTATCGGGTCTTTTTCATCGCATAACGTATCACCTGTCTTGGTATGTTTCAGACCTACGACTGCCGCTATGTCTCCGCAATAAACTTCACTAATTTCCTTTCTGCTGTTAGCGTGCATTTGCAATAATCTGCCGATTCTTTCTTTCTTGCCTGATGATGCATTATATATATAACTGCCTGACGATAATTTTCCTGTATATACTCTTATGAATGTTAATTTACCTACATACGGATCTGACATTATTTTAAAAGCAAGTGCTGTAAATTTTTCATTGTCATTCATTTCTCTTATTACCTGATCATCCTCGTGGAAATGATGACCGACTATTTCTCCGAGATCCAGAGGTGACGGCAATAGTTCTACTATTTTATCTAGTAAATTTTGTATTGCTTTATTTTTAAAGGACGAACCGCATAACACGGGAATTATCTTAACCTGGATAGTAGCTTTGCGCAAAGCGGCAAGAAGTTCTTTTTCGGATATTGGTTTATTATCAAGAAATTTTTCGAGTAAAGTGTCATTTATATCCGAAACAGCTTCAAGCAACTTTTGTCTGTATTCATTTGCCTGATTCATAAATGATGAAGGTATTTCTATATCTTCAAACGTAGTACCGAGAGTCTCTTTATTAAACATTCTTGCTTTCATAGTAATTAAGTCAATTATTCCTGAATACATATCACCCTGTCCTATCGGTAAATGAATCGGAACTGCGTTAGCTTTCAATCGGTTTTTCATCATATCAACAGCTTTGAAGAAATCGGCACCTACTCTGTCCATTTTATTTACAAAAGCAATTCTTGGAACTCCGTATTTGTCTGCCTGACGCCATACAGTTTCAGATTGCGGCTCCACACCACCCACCGCACAAAACAACGCCACTGCACCATCGAGAACTCTCAGAGAACGTTCTACCTCCGCAGTAAAATCAACATGTCCGGGTGTATCAATAATATTAATCCTGTAACCACTCCAGTAACAAGTAGTTGCAGCCGAAGTAATTGTAATACCGCGCTCTTTTTCCTGTTCCATCCAGTCCATTGTAGCCGCACCTTCATGCACTTCACCCATACGATGTACTTTTCCGGTATAATACAATATTCTTTCTGTTGTCGTTGTTTTACCGGCATCTATATGAGCCATTATGCCTATATTACGTGTTTTCTCTATGCTGATTTCTCTCGGCATTAATTACTTCACCCTTCTTTTACCATTTAAAATGAGCAAATGCTTTGTTTGCTTCCGCCATTCTGTGAACATCTTCTTTCTTTTTAACGGAAGAGCCTTCTCCTACAGATGCAGCCATTAATTCATTAGCAATTTTCAGAGACATTGATTTCTCATTTCTTGATTTTGCATAAGTCAACAGCCATTTAATAGCCAGAGCCGTTCTTCTATCAGGTCTGATTTCAGTCGGAATCTGATAGTTGGAACCACCGACTCTTCTTGACCTTACTTCGATAGACGGCATAACATTATTCACAGCCTTGTTGAAAACATCCAGCGGGTCTCCTTTTGTTTTTTCTGATATTATCTGAAATGCATCATATAATATTTTTTCCGCTACCTGTTTCTTGCCCTTTTCCATTATGCTATTAATGAATCTTCCGACAAGGACGTCATTATATCTGAAATCTGCAATTCTTTCTCTTTTTTCTGCTCTTTTCCTTCTCATTAAATAAAATAATTTATTTTGTTTTAATTTTTAGGTAAAATTGTTGCTTTTGCTTTTTTGGCACCGTATTTCGAACGTGCTTTCTTCCTGTTTTCTACACCTGCAGCATCAATTGCGCCTCTTATAATATGATATCTGACACCCGGTAAATCCTTCACTCTCCCGCCTCTGATTAAAACAATAGAGTGTTCCTGAAGATTATGACCTTCTCCCGGTATATACGCAGATACTTCAATCTGGTTAGTTAACCTGACTCTTGCCACTTTCCTTAATGCAGAATTAGGTTTTTTTGGTGTTGTCGTATACACACGTGTACAAACACCGCGTTTTTGAGGACAAGCGTCCATTGCAGGTGCCTTGCTCTTGTACTTTTTAGCGTTTCTTCCTTTACGGATTAACTGGTTAATAGTCGGCAAATTATTTCTATTTAGATTATAAAAAATTTTTCTTAGAAAACTATTAATTTACGAAAAATAACTAATTTAGTCAAGATTATAAATTAGACAGCGAAAGTGAAATTTTTTAAATACCTGTATTAAAAATGAATATTCTTCGTAATTTATTTCAAGCCTATAAATTCAGAATCAGTAAAGAAATTAGTTGACTAAATGCTTCTAATAGCGGACCCAAGGACTCAAAATAAAACACCGTATAATGATAATTTTTTATACTTTTTTCTAGTTAATCGGGAAAGAAATGGCAAAAATGAGTCTGAAACACAACCTTTTTCCCGATTAACAGAAAACCCATTTTTTACAGAATTAAATTTATGAACGTAACAAGTTTAATTGAACTTTATTTGCTGTTTGCCAGGTTTGTAATTTTCAATATTGATACTTATATTGCACAGTGCCGCATCTTCTTTATCATTTGCCGCTATAATTAAAATTCCTTTATACTTATATTCCTCCATTATACCGTATACAAGCCTCATTCCGTCTTCGTCAAGATTCGTACCCGGCTCGTCGAGTATAAGCAGACTGGGTTGATTAATCACGGCAAATGCAAATCTTAACCGTTGTTTCATCCCCGAGGAGTAATGCTTTACAGCATCATTTCTTCTTGTATAAAGATTTACTTTTTCAAGAAGCGGATTAATAATATCTTCCGGATTAGAAAAGTTGTTTTTCAGTTTTAAAAAAAAATTTATGTTTTCATACGCCGTGAGTTCATCGTATAAACTCAAATATGGAGCAACAAATCCCATATGCCGATAAAATTTTTCCCTCTGTAATTCCTTACCGTCAATTTTGAAATAGATTTCACCGGAAGTTTCTTTAATCAGATTAGCAAGAATTTTTAAAAGTGTTGATTTGCCCGACCCGTTTCTGCCCTTAACTGCAAGGGCTGAACCGATTTTAAGGTTTATATTAATATCCCTGAAAATTAAACGGTTTATAAATTTTTTTTCTATATTTTTACATCCGAATTCTGCAGGCATTTTATTCTGTGATAATGCCTTTTATTTCCCGCAATCTCTGTTCCCTTCTTTTTAATGCATCTTCATACCTTCTCTTTTCGAAATCGGACTCAGGTATGATTTCCGGAACGTGAACAGGTCTTCTGGTTTCAGAATCAATATTAACAAAAGTCAGATAGGCGCTGTTAGAATGAAAAATTTCCCCTGTCTTAATGTCTTCCACTTCTACTCTGACTCCTACTTCCATAGATGATTTAAAAGTTCTGTTAACAGAAGCTTTGAGCCGAACAATTTCACCAAGTTTTATCGGTTTATGAAATGCGAGATTATCAACTGCCGCAGTAACCGCAACATTATTGCAGTGTCTTGCAGCCGCTAATGCTGCTGCTATATCTATCCAGTGCATTAACCTTCCTCCAAGCAGATTTCCGAGTGTATTAGTATCATTAGGTAAAACCAGTTCAATCATCTGAACTTGTGATTCATTCACTTTTTTTATATGTTTATCCATCCAATTAAATACCAGTTTTCAATTTTTTAACGGAATTGTAAAATTCGCTGGGTTTATATTTCTTTTCAAATCTTTCAATTTCCTTTTTCGCATCGTCATACATTTTTTTAATAATAAGCACTTTAATTCTTCCGTAGGAAGCGTCGTCTGCGTAATCCGTATCAAAATATTCGTTTAGTATATTATCGTAATATACAAGTGCGGCTTTATAATTTTCCATTGTCATATATAACTCTGCGGCTTTCAAATCCTTAAACGCCAGTCTGTTTCTGAGCTCTTTTATCTTTGCTTCCGCCTGCGGTATTAGTTTATCCCCTGGAAAGAGAACAAGAAAATTCTGAAACTCAATAATTGCATATTTAGTATATGTCTGGTCAAGGTAGTATTTTGGTGCAAGACCGTAGTAAGACATTGCAAGATAAAATCTTGCTTCGATAATATAAGGACTTGATGAATAATTTTTTATTAAATTTTCAAATTCATAAGCCGCCAGTATATATTCTTCCCTCCGATAATAACTCATCCCGAGATAAAACTGCGCCTTGTCAATAATACTAGTACCTGAAAATTTTATTTTTATAAATGAAAAGTCCTCAACCGCCTGTACGTAATCTTTTTTATCGTAATTTAATTTTGCTATCTTAAATGCCGTTTCCGGGTCATCGGTTTTTATTGAAGATTTATCCGCAGAGGAGCATCCAAAAATAAAAATTGCCGTTAGTAAAAAAATAAAGTTTAGTAATTTTAATCCATTCATCTGATTTCTATTTACTTCTGATTATAAAAAATAATATGATAGCAGCAGCCGATGTTGCTATTGCGGCAACGGGTATAAGAAATTTATCCCAAAAGTTCTCATCTGGCAAATAGCCCTTAACAAAACCATAATGGCCCGACTCTACATAATTTTTATACGAATAATCAAATTCATCTTCGTAAGATTTTAAAAAACTGTAAGAATAAAATAATGTATCATTTCTCTTAAAATCCGATTTGAATTCGGTATTAATTTTTCTAGTTATATTTTTTCTTAAAACTTGAAATTTTCCTGCAGGTATATATACGGTGGAAATGTTTATATTTTTAAGTTCAAATTCTATTACATTTCCTTTTACATACCGGTCTGAACCGACAAATTTTATTGCAGGATATTTCTGTCTAAAATATTTTATCAGATAATCGGCAGCATCGTTACCGCTGCTGGCAGATATCATATAAAAACTGTCTTTGCCGAGCAATATGAAATAATCGTCAAATTTATGTAAAGAACTATCGAGCAATGAATTAATTATTTCTATATTAGTTGTCGGGACAGGAATTTCGTCTCTCTGTGAATATAGATATCCTGCTGCAAAAAAAACTAAAAACAAAATTAAAATTCTTTTCATTAAAAAATTTAACTGTAAATTCCTCTTAATTTAAGAGCATTGGCAACTTTTTCAATTGCATATATATATGCGCCTATTCTTAAAGTTGTCTCATGATTTAGTGCAGTTATAAATACATTCTCAAACGCTTCATTCATCATTCTGTTCAGACGATTATTTATGTCAGTTTCATCCCAGAAATATCCGAGTCTGTTCTGTACCCATTCAAAATACGAAACGATAACTCCGCCCGAATTTGCAAGAATATCCGGAATTACCATAATACCCTTATCGGTCAGTATCTGGTCTGCATCTGCTGCTGTAGGACCATTAGCACCCTCCACAATTAATCTTGCTTTAATTTTAGGGGCATTCTCTGATGTTATCTGGTCTTCTTTTGCGGCAGGAACAAGAATATCACATTTCACTTCAAGAAGTTCTTTATTTGTTATCTTATCTCCGAATTTACCGTTTTCAAGAGTTTTATTACTCTTAACGTATTCAACTGCTTTTTTAATATCAATCCCGTCGGAATTATAATATCCTCCTGAAATATCACTAACAGCAACGATTTTACAACCTTTTTCGCTCAATAAATCAGCACTAACAGAACCGACATTACCAAATCCCTGAACCGCAACGTTAGTATTATCCGGTTTTACACCTTTTTTTTCCAACGCAGCCATAGTTGCCATCATCACACCTCTTCCTGTTGCCTCCCTTCTGCCTCTCGAACCACCTATGATAAGCGGTTTTCCGGTTACAACACCCGTAACTGTTTTTCTCTGATGCATACTGTAAGTATCCATTATCCAAGCCATCACCTGTTCATTTGTATTCATATCCGGTGCAGGAATATCTGTATCAGGTCCGAATATTTCAAGCAAATTAGCGGCATATCTGCGGGTAATTTTTTCAAGTTCTGACATAGACAATTTTGAAGGGTCGCATTTAACACCTCCTTTGGCTCCGCCGAAGGGTAGATTTGCAATTGCACATTTCCAGGTCATCCAGGCAGCAAGGGCTTTCACTTCATCGAGGTCAACATCGGGGGCATATCTCACACCTCCTTTTGACGGTCCAAGAGCATTATTATGAATAACACGATATCCTTCAAAAGCAACCACTTTTCCGTTATCCAGCTGGACAGGAATTGAGACGATGACCTGCTTTACAGGTAACTTCAAATAATTATAAACGCCTTCATCAAGATTAATCATTTCCGCCGCTTTGTCAAACCGAATCATCATAGACTCGAACGGATTATCCTCTCCTTTATGATATGGTGCAGGTTCTTTATATGTTTCCGGCATATTTTACTTTTTTAAAATTAAAACAAGAATGTAAATTAATATTTACTCTTTGTTATATCAAGTTATTTTTCCTGAAAATTTAAAATTTAAAACAGTATTGGCATTTTAACAAGTATATTTTATTACGTTTATTCATAAATTTATTATTCAGAATCTTCGGACCTGTACAAATCCATTTTTAAGGGAAGTTCTTCGCCTTCCTCATGCAATTTTTTCAAATCGTTTATTAAACTTTTGATCTTTTCATCTTCAGGTTTGATTTTTAAGTATTCTTCCATTGCGTAACGGAAAAAAAGTGTATGAATTTTGGGATAAGTAATAAATACAGGTAATGCGTTGTATGCAGTCAGAATTGCTTCGTTTTCGTCTCCTTGTTCATAACTCTCGGGAAGTTCTTTCGGAAAATCATTATAAGCAAAAAGATATTTCAGTATAAAAAAATTTCTCTCAAATACTCTTTTAAAATACCTTCTGGTTTTATCCGAATATCCGTTTTCTATAGCTTTTATGATAAACTCTGCAAGCAAAAATTCCAGTGAATCATCTTTGTAGTATTCCGATATCAGTTTTTTGGTTTCGTCAATTCTTTTCAGTGCAATCAGTGAAAACAGAAGGACATATCTTACACCCTGATTATCAGGATTATTTAATTTGAGCATTTTATAATGGATGTCAACGGACCCTTCAATGTAATTTGCATCTCTATAAGTCATAGCAAGCCCATTTAATGAACGCAGGTAAGGTCTTGAATCAAAATCGCTCCACATCTGTCCTTCAGGCAAATTCTTATTTCTAATCTTGGTTAACTTTTCGCCTGCTTCAATTCCTTTATTATATAAATTAATTTTCTCTTCGTATGTTTTTGCTTCTTCCTCAGCTAATAAATTATAGGCATCAGAACATAAATCCGAAATTTTTAATGCCTGCTTAGCGAGTTTTATTCGTTTAGATTTTGATTCCGACTCGAATGCTTTATATATCAAATTCTGTGCTTTCTTTTCGGGACTTTGATTTCGCTTGATACTTTTTAGTTCATCTGCAAATTCACCCCGATTATATTTCTCAAAGAATTCTGCCAAGTCCTCTTGTGTCTTGAAATCCTGCATATCCATTAATGCATAAACGTCTGCAAATGCGGCATCAATTTTCCTTTTATCAGTCACTATTTTAGGTTGTTTTTTTTCATCTTCTACGTTTTCATTCTTGTAATCAATAATGTTAGTCTCCCGTTTTTGAAAAATTTTACTCGGGGTTCTGTATTTTGCTTTTCCTTTTTTCTTTTTCATACGAAGTATTTATTTTATTTTAGTATTATCATTACTTTTGTTAATGATATTTTATCTGTTCTTAAAACATAATAATATATTCCGCTTGCCAGTTCTTCAGAACTGAAATTAACAGAATATCTGCCTGTTTCAAGTATTTTATTAACTGAAGTTTCAATTTCTTTTCCAAGAATATTATATATTGTAAGTCTCACAAATTGTTTCTCTCTCAAATCAAATTCAATTTTTGTCTTACTGTTGAAAGGATTCGGATAATTCTGATATAATATTGTTTTTTCCGGAATAATATTAACATAATCCACTAAACCGATTATATTTCCATTATATTCCCACACACCCCTACCGTGAGTTGCTACTCTTAACTTGTTAGCAAAAAGATTATAATCTAAATGTATGCATATAGTATTCGGTAAACCTCCGGATAGTTCACTCCAAGAATTTCCATAATCATTTGTCATAAAGACTCCTACATCGGAAGCAACCAGATAAACAGAAGTTGAATATCCGGGATAATAGAACATACCATCATTAACCGGAGAATCAGGTAAATTTCCCGATATATCAAACCAGTTTAATCCGCCATTAGTGGACTTGTATATATGTCCTCCCCCGAATCCGCTTAGTGTTGTAATTACAGTTTCCGAAGAGTCCGGATGTATATTTAAACTTGTTATAATCCGATTCGGCAGAGTGTTATTTAAAATTGTAAAAATTTTTCCTCCGTCATTTGATTTATATATCAGGTTATTCACGGTCGCAAGAATAATTTTGGGATTTGATTTCGACATGGCAAGTTCTCTGACAATCCCCGAAAGTCCCGTTGAATACATAGCCCAAGAAGCAGCATTGTTTGTCGTTTTAAATAATTGCTGACGTGCTGTATAAAAAACACCGCTTGAATCAGGATGAGCGATTATAGGAGCAATCCACGCAGCGGTACCTGACAGACCTGAAACTGCACTAACCCAGGACATTCCTCCGTCGGTTGACCGTCTTATTGCATTAAACTGGTTTTCGGTTAAAATATATTTTGTCTCTTTTGGATTAAAACATACTTCACCACCGTCACCACCGTAAACAACGTTCCATTTTAATTCACCTGTTGTCCGCTGAACTCCGTTATCCTGTGTCCCGCCGATTATGTGTAATGAGTTCCCCGGATCTGATGCTATTCTGTAAAATTGTGTCAGATTTAAAGTTGAATTTAAATTTATCCAGTTAGTTCCTTTATTGGTTGATTGGTTTACTCCTCCGTCATTTGCAATTATAAGTGTATTCTGATTTGCAGGGTGAAAATCAAGATTGTGATGGTCCACGTGTACAGGACCTGATGAAGTGTTCGTTATTTTTACAAAATCCTTTCCGTTTAATGTCCTCCATAAATCAACCAGACCAATAAATACATTATTCTCGTCGTTTGGATTTACGTGAATGTAATAGTCATACCATGCCTGATTGCTTCCCGTAAATGTATTCGGAAGTACAGCATAATTATATCCTCCGTTTGTTGATTTATAAGCATAGACAGTCGTATCCCTGTAAGTTGTAGCATATAAAATTTCCGGGTTTCCCCTAAATATTGCAAGGTGACTTCGTGTTCCAATCGAAAAAGAAGTATGCGTTGTAAATGTTTCACCTCCGTTAGTAGATATTTTGTATCCTGTTCCCGAACCAACTATATAAGCTTTCGAACCATCCGGGGAAAAAACAATATCGTCGCATCTGCCTGAGGCTGCAAGAGACCAACTTTCACCGGCATTTGTGCTTTTATATAATCCGGCTGTTCCGAGGGCGGCAAACAAAACATTTGAATTCCCCGGTTTAATAACCAGTCTGGAAAAATATGTTAAATCCGGCAGTCCGTTTCTATACTGTACCCAATTAATCCCGCCGTTTGTTGATTTCAGCAATCCCCTGCCGTAATATGAATAAGTAAAATACGTAGCTTCGCCTGTTCCTATATAAATAATATCAGTGTTATTATAATCTATGGCAAGCGCCCCAGACGCCAATGAGACCTCAAAATCTGTAAGAGGAATCCATAAAGTACCGCCATTAGTTGTTTTCCAAACTCCGCCGCAAGCAGTCCCGACATAAATGATATTCGGATTAGAAGGATTATATTTCACCGTAACAATCCGCGAAGATACATCGCCATAATTCAGATTTAATCCCGGAGTAGGTCCAAGAGAGTACCAGCTGCCATTTTTAATAGCGTATCCGAAAAAATGATGCAATATCTTTTTCTGCAAATATGCTTTTTCGTAAGCATCATCGGGTAAAAAATTATAAGGATATATTCTTTGTTCGTAAAACCACTTTTCACGCTGAAATGATTTTCGTCCCTGTATGTAATCAGGTGCCCGGTTATAAGGGCTGTTTTTAAATTCAATTTCCTGTGCAAAAATATTTATACAATATATCTGAAGAGCAAGCAACAATAATACTAATATATGTTTCATTTTCATTATTCCAAAAATTTATTTTTCATATTTCCAGTTTCTGCCTTTACCCTCTGAAAGCCATTCAATTGCAATATTGATTCTCGTGTCTCTCGTTTCTTCTTTTTTCGCTTCAGTTATCCATTCTAAATATTCCTTCTTATGAGAATAACTGAAGTCCATATATGTTTTCAGTGCAACTTCATTTTTCTTTAATGCCTTAAAAAAATATTTTGGAATAACAAGTTCTTTCCTTACATTTTTTTTTAATTCTTTCGGTATTACAACATTATTATCATTTAACTTCATTGCTTCCTTAACATATTCTATAATTATTTTTGCAGAAGGAAGATCCTGAATGTCTTTAATTTTCCCGAAATTCCCCATACCGGAATTTTCGCCTTTGACGAAAACTTTATTCTTATCTTTCATATAAGATGCTTTCCAGAAACCAAAAGTACAATGCTGTTTAAAAGAAGCCATACCGCACATCATTCCTTTATAAACAAAATACGGCATTCCCCATTTCATCGTTTCTTCAACATCAGGGCAGGCTTTATGTACTATATCTCTTAGAAATCTCAAAATCGGTTTTGCGGAATTTTCGGATTTTACAATGTAATCATCAATTCTTCTGTTTTTATTCATTTTTTTAGTGAATATAATAAAGATTAAGAAATCATAAAATAGCAATAGAATTCTTATCGTTATTTCAAAAAAATTAATTCCGGATTTAAAAAAGGTTATATTGAATTATGGTAAAGTCGGCAAATCATAAGCAGAGTATTTTTAATACGGATACGTCTGTCTTATTCCAGTCAGCCTTGTTAAGTATTTTCGGTTCTTACAGGTTAAACCGTTAAAATACAATCAAACTTATTATTTTCAACTCACTGTTTAAACAAAGAAACTGTGAGAAATAAAAACTTAATACAGGAATTAATTATTTTCCGCTAAATATTTATTAACAACATCTTTCACTCTTAATTTGTTAGTATAGCCGGTAACAATTTTAATTCCTCCTTTTATCAGAGCGTTCTCAGCTTTATCACCGACATTTCCTGTGAGCAGAATTTCAACTTCTCTCATTATAAGCATTTCTGCGGCTTTTGGTCCGGCACCGCTTTCCATTGTCTCCCCAAAGTTTGAAATTGCTTCATAATTTTCTGTTTCAGTATCGTAAATAACGAAAAATTTGCACCTGCCGAATTTCTCGCACATTCCCGATTCCGGTGAATTACCGGTTGATGTAACTGCCAGTTTCATTTTTAACTCCTCTTTGATTTATTAAACTTTTGATTTTCTTCAATATGTTATTAAATAACGGTGTATAACTTATATCATAATCTATAATCGATTTCAATTCCCGAATTGCTTTCGAAAAATTGTTGTCGAATGGAATCTTACCAAGCAAAACAATTTTTTCATCTGAAAGATAATTTTCAATTTTACCCGCTATATCCTTATTCAGATTATATTTATTGATAATTGCTCCTGACGGTATTTTAAAAATTTTCAGCAGTTCCGTCAATCTTTTAAAATCGTGAAATCCCGAAAGCGTAGGCTCAATTACCATAACAACAAAATCAGACCCGGTCAAACTTGCATTTACGGGACATCCGATACCGGGAGAGCCATCAACAATAACCCATTCTGTATTTTCGTGAAGATGATTAAGTGCTTCTTCTTTTAATTTACTGACGAGTTTACCGGAATTACCTTCACCCGCCATTAGTCTTGCAAAATAAAATTCTGAATTATCCTCTAATGAAGAATTGTAATATTCACCGGATTTTACTAATTCAAATTTAATTGCATTTTCAGGACAAACTCTGCAACAAAACCCGCAGCCTTCACAACTTGCTCTGTCAATACTGTAATTACTGATTGCATCAAATCTGCAAACCTCTTCGCATAATCCACATTTTGTACATTTCGTTTCGTCTATTTCTGCTTTTTTCCCGCCAGAATAATCAATCTTTAAATTAATTTTATGCTTCAATATGATGTGCATATTTGCGGCATCTACATCCGCATCAACTATAATTTTATTTTTTGCTATATCGGATAAAGCCAGTGCAACAGAGGTTTTCCCTGTCCCTCCTTTTCCGCTTAGTATTACTATTTGTTTATAATTTCTGTTAGTCAATATTGAAATATTTTTAATCTGCTTTTAACTTTTTTAAAAAGTTCTGTTATCATTTCTTTGTATTCGGGTATCACCAGAGCAGGAAGCACTCCTCTTGAATAACACTCTGCAATATCTCTCCGGAACGGTAACTTCATTAGTATATCTATATTATTCTTATCCGCAAATTCTTCAATTGCAGTATATGCTTTTTCATATTTGTTTATTACTATGCCGAATGGTAATCCGATTTCTTTCAACACATCTGCGGCAAGTTTTAAATCATTTAGACCGAATGGTGTGGATTCAGTTACTAGTATGCAGTAATCTGAATCTTTAACCGCTTCAAACATCGAACAGGAGGTACCCGGAGGCGAATCAATTATATTAATCGAATCCGGGTCTGCATTTTTCTTTACCTGCTTAATTAAAGGAGCAGCAGCCGGCTCTCCAAGTTTTAAAAGTCCGTCGAAAAATTTTATGTTTTTTCCTGCTTTTCCCTTTCTTATTATACCTGTTTCCTTTTTTACTTCTTCGATTGCATTTTCGGGACAGAAATATTTACAGGCACCGCAACTATGGCATAATTCACTAAACAGCAGAATCTCGGTTTTTAAATTCAATAACGCATTATATTCACATACTTCAGTGCATTTGTTGCAGAAATTGCATTTTGTGTAGTCAATTTCCGGTATCAGTTTGTGAACTATTTCCTCTTTTTCGATTGAAGGTTTCAGGAGAATATTCCCGTTAGGCTCTTCAACGTCACAATCTAAAAAAGTACAATTTTCAATCGTCGCAGCAAGACTGCACGCAACTGTCGTTTTGCCTGTTCCGCCTTTTCCTGATGCTATGGATATTATCAATTGTCGGTTTTAATTAATATTTTCTTTTACAGTTTTAAACGGATATTTTGGTGGAAATTCGCCGATTTCAGTTACATATCCGTTTAAATAATCCTCTATAACTTCACGGGCAATTGAATTACGGCAGATAAAAATTCTGACATCCGCAGACTTTAGAGTTTTCATAGATTTCATCCCGATATCCTTCGTAATTACTGCGGAAGCATTTGCCTCGATTACAAATTGTGCAGTTTGAATTCCCGCACCGTCGAGTAAACCGGAAAAGGGATTGCGGAGTACTCTATAATTGTTTTCCTTCGTATTGTATATAATAAAATACTCACTTCGTCCAAATGACTCCGCAATTAAGGAGGTTAAGTCTTTTCCGGTTGAAGCAATCGCGATAAACATTGAGTCAGAATCTATTATTCGTCAATTCTGTTTCTTCCATATCCCCAGCCTCCTCGGTTGCGTCCGAAACCGCCTCTGAAGCCTCTGCGTCTTCCGCCGCCCCAGCCCCAGCCACGACCTCCGCCGTAAGGTCTTCCGCCTCTTCCTAAACCGTATACTACATTTTCATTCGTGTCTTTATCTTCTTTACCTGCATCCTTGTCTCTGCAAAGTCCTGTTTTCCAGCCTGTCATTGGTCCCTGACCTCTTGGTCCTGTTCTATCAAGATTAGGCATTTTTTGTTTCTCCTTTGTTATTTAATTTTTGAATATTCTTGTAAAATATTTTTGATTGTCATATATAACTTCTTTTAAATTTCCTTTGTCGATTAATTTCTGTATTAAATTCCATTTTTTTTCGTTTTTCAATATTAATTTTTTCAACGAATCTTCCCTCATTGGATGTACGGATGTTATTTTCAATATTTCATTTTCTAAATTACCGGCAGTTGAAAAATCATCCGGTTCGGGATACATAAGTAATTCAACTTTTTTTAATTCGTTCTGTAACCTGCCGTAAATTTTAACTATCGTCTCTTCCTCCGGAATTTTAACTCTTTCTTCTACAGGAGGTCTGAGAGGTACCATTAAATAATTAATTTCAGCACCTATCTTTTTAAAATAATTCAAAAATTCATCTGCATCTTTTTCGCCGTCATTAATCCCTTTAATTATCATTGTCTCTGTTGTAAGAACTCCTTTATATACCTTTGAAAAATTTATTAGTCCCTCGAGTATTGATTTATGATTTAATGTATTATTTGGCCGATTTATTTGACGCCATTTTATTTCAGATACTGTATCAACTTTCGCGGAAATGTAATCCGCTTTCATTAAATCTTTTTGAACTTCGCTTTTCCACAAAAGTGATGCGTTTGTTATGACAGCAACTTTATATCCTGCTTTTTTTAAAATCCTGATTTCTTCTCCCAGATTAATATCAAGCGTGGGTTCACCGTCGGGAACAAATGTTAAATAATCAAAATGAATTTTTTTGGATTTCAATTCTTTGATTTTCTTAAATACCTCTGTTGTCAGCCACTCCGTATCATAAAAATATTTTCGCATTGATATAAGATTTGAAGATGATGTCTTTCCGACCTGACAATATATACAATTATATGTGCAGTGTTTAGGAGGAATATTGTTAATTCCCAAACTTTTTCCCAGTCTTCTCGATGGTACAGGTCCAAATACTATCATATCTCTTTAAATTTAATTCGCCTTTTTATTGTATTAATTTGCAGTAACATAAAAATATTTTCCTTCATAATTGACTTTTTGAACCAGACCTTTACTGATTAAACTTTCAAAAATATTCTTGTCACCGCCGTGCATTGCAAGAAATTTGTCTATTGTCTCTTCTTTTATCGGGCGTATTGATAATATCCCGAGTAATTCCTCTTCCGGATATCCTGCTGGTATTATAAAATCATTTTCAGGACAGCATAACAGTTCGTAATTTTTAACCGAACTTGTTATAATGTGTTTTATTTTATCCAGTATTTCCTTTCCTGGTATGTGGACATAATTCTTTGAAGTCGGCCTTACAGGAGTTGTAAAATAGGATTTATCCCTTTTGATTGTATTTAAAAAATTACATATCCCGGTTATCTCTTCTTCGTTATCGTTATAGTCTTTTATCAGCATTGTATCCGTGCTCAGAACTCCGCTGTATTTTGCTGAAAATTCTTCTATTCCACGAAGAATTACATCGAGATTTAATCTCATATGCGGACGATTGATTTTTCTCCAGGTAGTATCGTTTACTGTATCAATTTTGATTGAAACATGGTCTGCATAATTCAAATTCTCTTTAACATCGTCATTCCAGATTAAAGAAGAATTTGTCGTTACGGCAATTTTATATCCGAATTCACGCAGCAATGTAATCTCTTTCCATAAATTAATGTCAAGAGTCGGTTCTCCGTTTGCTAAAAAATGCAGATAATCTATTTTTACATCCTTAGCCTTGATTTCCGATAGTTTCTTTTTAACAAAAAAATACAGTTCATAAGGAGACTGGCACATATCCCTGTTCATTGAGCAGCGGGTCATATTTCCGCCGTGACAATATATACAATTGTATGTGCAGGTTTTGCATAAAACATTATTAATTCCGATAACATTTCCGAACCTTCTTGAAGTTAACGGTCCGTAAACAATTTTTTCTCTTGCCGATGAATCCGCACAAATACAACAGTCAAGTTTTTTGCAAACAGAAGATACAAAATTTTTTATCCCCGTTTTTAGTCCTGTATATATTTTTTCTTTTTCCACTTGTAAATGTTTTATTAAATTACTACAAATACCGTGCCAATTTTAAACTATTGTTTATTTGTTAGTTATTCGTTAATTATAAAAATTTATTGCAATATTGCAAAGATGTATTGCACTTTGATGTTGCGTATATGCAATATTATTCATAAATTATATAAATATTAATTAACACAAATGACAACAGAATTAAGTTTCATTGATATTGGCAAAGAAAAATTCATCATTCCTGACGGAATAGCTGTAATAGGAAGGGATTGTAAAATTATAGTATTCAACGAAGCCGCTTCAAGAATTACGGGATTTTCCGAAGATGAACTGATTAATGAAGACATAAAAAAAATTTTACCGGACAAGCAATCAGCAGATTATATAACTGAATCGTTAAAATCAAGCAGAACATTTACAAATCTTCCGCTCGACATTAAAACGAAGCAGGAAAAGACAAAAAATGTACTGGCTTCAATAACACCAATAATAAAATCGCCGGGAAATGTAACAAGCGTAGTATTTGTATTCCGTGATACAAATGAAATGTATGAACTGACAGAAGAATTAAGAGAAAAAACATCGGAATTAATTAATCAGAGAAACAGACTGGATGCAATATTCAACAGCAACATAGAAGGCACATACACGATAGATGAAGATTGGAATATTACATCGTTTAACACATCAGCAGAGAAAATTACGGGATACTCAAAAGAAGAAGCCGTTGGAAAAAAATGCTGGGAAATTTTTAAATCCAATGTATGCCGTAACGGATGCCACATGGAACAGACAATGGAACTGGGAAAATCCACAATCGGAAACGAACTCGAAATAATAAACAAAAACGGAGAAAAAATTGCTATTAGAGTAAATTCCGGAATCCTGCTTGATAATGAAAACCGTAAAATCGGAGCTGTTGAAACATTCATTGACTTATCTGAAATAGTAAATTTAACCGCCCATCTTACTGAGAAATTCCGGTTCCAGAATATTATCGGGAGGAACAGGGAAATGGAAAAAATTTATTCAATCCTTGAAAATGTATCCCAGACGGACAGCACCGTATTAATAACAGGCGAAAGCGGAACGGGAAAAGAACTTGCGGCGAGGGCAATACATCTCAACAGTTCCCGCAGAGCAGGACCTTTTGTTGCAATCAACTGCAGTGCATTTGTAGAATCTTTAATAGAGAGTGAATTATTCGGATACGAAAAAGGTGCTTTCACCGGAGCAGTAAAAACCAAAATAGGAAAATTTGAAATCGCAAAAGGCGGAACACTTTTTCTGGACGAAATCGGAGATTTATCCGGTGCAGTTCAGACGAAATTATTGCGTGTTATCGAAACCCGCGAATATGAAAGAGTCGGCGGAAATGATATTTTAAAACTGGATGCAAGGATTATTGTTGCCACGAATAAAAATCTAAACGAAGAGATTAAATCGGGAAAATTCCGCGAAGATTTATTTTACAGAATAAATGTTATAAATATTCATCTTCCCCCGCTGAGAGAACGGCTGGATGACTTACCGCTGCTTGTAAATTCATTCATAACCAAATATAATCATATATTTAATAAAAGCATAAAACATTTTTCGACTGCAGCATATGATAAATTATTGCACTATGATTACAGAGGCAATATTAGGGAACTGGAAAATATCGTGGAGCATTGTTTTATATTGTGTGATTCGGATATTATTGAACCTGAACATTTACCCGAGAGAATTCGCGGATTTGAAAAACCGGTTACCGACGAAAATAATATTAACAGCAGGGAAGTTTTCAGGGAAAAAGAAAAAGAAATCATTATAAATCTTTTAAGAAAAAATAACGGCAGTCGTTCAAAGACTGCTGATGAACTCGGGATTAATCCTTCAACACTGTGGCGGAAAATGAAAAAACTGGGAATCGATTAAATTTGACATACGTATTTAAATTTATTTTCTTGCCTGCTTTCTGTTCGTGACACAATATCTTCAGGTATTTGTGGTAAATGAATCATAGTACACTTTTTAAATCTGCTAGTCATTGTTTTCTGCATTTATTACAATAACCGGATATAAAATAATTGGTATCAACAGGAATGAATCCTTTCGGCAGAGAAAATTCAATTTGCTTGTCAAGACAAATTACTTTACTGCATTTAAGACATTTAAAATGTATGTGGTTATTATATTGTTTTTCCGGAGAGCATTTCATATCACTAACAGCAAAAAATGTCTTCCCTTCATCGGAAATTACTTTATGCACCAGACCGTCTTCTAAAAACCTGTTCAATATTCTGTAGACTGTTACCCTGTCAAGCGAGCCGCGGAGTTTTTTCATAATCTCTTTCCGGCTGATTGCGGTTCTTGATTTCTTCAGAATCTTCGATACAAGCATAGACTGTCTGGTTTTTCTTCTCTTCATAATTTCTTATTGCAACAATGTTGCATTTAATTTATATATAATTTATATTTGTATCAATACAAATCTAAAATACATCATGACAACTTTTTTATACATATTTATCGGTGGTGTGTTAATGTCATCACTGGCATTGGTCGGATGGTTCACTACAATATTAAGTGAAAAAAAATTTAAGGCTATAGTCTTGCCAATGGTTTCACTATCAGCAGGCAGTTTGCTTGGAGGAGCAATATTTCACATGCTGCCTTCCGCTCTTGAAAAATCAGGCGAATTCATCTGGGTTTTCATGAATCTGTTCTTTGGATTTGTTATTCTGCTTATTTTTGAACAATTTCTTCACTGGCATCATTGTCACAAAGCACCTTCAGAACATAAAGAACCGGTATCCTATATGCTTTTATTTTCCGATTCTGTTCACAATTTCATAGGAGGTGTAGGTGTGGCAAGTGCATTTATGATTGATATAAATCTCGGAATTATAACCTGGATTGCAGCAGCCCTGCACGAAATACCTCAGGAGTTCGGGGACTTCGGAATTCTTGTACACAGTGGATGGAAAAAAAGCAGTGCTTTATTCTGGAATTTCCTTTCGGCAATAACTTTCCTTTTCGGCGGGTTGCTCGTTTACTTTTTTGCCCCGAAATTAAATCTTGCTTATTTAACCGCTTTTGCGGCAGGTAATTTTATTTACATAGCCGCCGCTGATTTAATCCCGGAATTTAAAAAGGAAAGTAACCTTAAACTCTCAATGATAAATCTGTTCTTTTTTATATTCGGTGTAGCAGTACTTTTCATAACATATTTTGCTTTTCATAGTCACTGATTCATTCATATCGCGAAAAAATCACTTTTTTATCTTAATTGTAATTTAATCTCGTTTGCTTATCAGATAGTGTGGGTTTGATAAGGGATTCCCATTTCGGCGAATTCCACGTGCCAAGTTCTTTATGCGTTAAATAATACTTCTCCGGAATCGGATGAGTTCCAACTATAACTTTTAATCCATATTTTGTTTCAATGAATTTCTTAAAATAAGTAATGTTTGGACAGGGCGGATATCCGACTATCAGTCCCGTTGCAAAATGAATTACTTCTGCTCCGTTTTTCTTCATTTCTTCGGGTGCGTATTCGATATTTCCTCCCGGGCATCCTCCACAGGTCGTATAGCCGACAAGTTCAACTTCTTCGTCTTTATAGATATCAAATGCACCTTCCCTGTTGTATAACGACCTGAAACATTTGCCTCCCGCACAAGTATGATATCTGTTGCATATGATTATTCCGATTTTTGTTTTTTTCATAATTTACAGAATTATATTTTGTTTATAATGTAAATTAATATTTTCTGTAATTGATTTAAATGCATGTGTTACTTCACATTCGGGTTTTTCTGTAACAATAGGTTTACCTTTATCACCAAGTATCCGGGTATTGATATCAATAGGAATAGAGCCGAGAAATTTAACATTATTACTATCTGCCAGTCTTTCTCCACCTCCTTCACCGAAAATATCAATTACGGCACTGCAATGCGGACAAATAAAACCCGACATATTTTCGACAACACCAATCAACGGTATATTAAGATGTTTTGCCATATTGATTGCTCTTTCTGCATCTATAACAGAAACTTCCTGCGGAGTAGTAACTATAACAGCATAATCGGGTTTCATTTCCTGTGCAATTGTCAGTATTTCATCGCCGGTACCCGGGGGAAGATCGGCAATTAAATAATCCAGTTCATTCCATTCAACATCTTTTAGAAACTGATTAATAGCCTTCGACCGCATTGGTCCACGCCATAAAACCGGCTGTCCTTTTTGAATTATACTTGCCATTGAAATTACTTTAACTCCGTTTTTTTCAAATGGTATAATTTTTTCATTAAGAACAATTATTTCTTCGTTAATTCCGAGCATCTTGGGAACATTAGGACCGGTTATATCTGCATCGAGTATCCCGGTTGATATTTTTTCGGATTGAAGAGTGTATGCAAGATTAACACTCACCGTTGTCTTACCTACTCCGCCTTTCCCGCTGAACACAGCAATTCGGTGTTTAATTTTTTTTATCGCTTCCCGTATTTGTTTTTCCTCTTCGGATATTGCTGAATGTTTGTTTTCCTCTGTCATTTTTATTAATTTAATTTGATTTTGGTTTATACCATTTTTTTATTGCATCTACTGTTGCATTAATTACGGGGTATGCAATCGGAGAAGCAGTTAATAACGGGTGCGTACCTATTTGCATTGTGTCAATATCCATATCTGTCATTTTGTTAAGTATCATTACAGAAAGCATATTTATAAGTTCACCTGCCGAATTTCCACCCATAATCTGTGCACCTAATAGATTATGTGAATAAGTAGAAAACATTAATTTAACTGTCATATCAGATGCATCGGGTAATAATCCGGGATGACGGTCTTTAGTTTTTGCTATACCGACAGTATAATCCAATCCGACTTTCTTTGCCTGATTTTCGGTTACACCGCTTACGGCAAATACAGTATCTCCGATTTTTGTGGAAAATGTTCCAAGAACCCCCTGATATTTTCTTATGACCTTTATGAAATATAAATTCGAACCAACAAGCCTTCCTTCTGCCATAGCAGTAGAAGCAAGCATTATATTAACAAATTCACCCGTAAAATAATCATATTTAGCCGCACAGTCTCCGATTGCAAAAATATCCTTGTCAGATGTCCGTAAATAATCATCAACTATTATTCCTTTGCCTTCTCTGAATTCCAATCCAAGTTTCCCTGCGAGAAATGTATTCGGTTTACATCCGATTGATACTATAAGAATGTCACAGTTCAAATATCTGCCGTCATTTAATTCAACACCGCTTATGAACTTATCACCACGAACTTTTTTTATTTTTTTACCTGTTATTATATTAACTTTTTCCGCAGATAAAATTTCCTTAATCTTCGAACTAAACTCTTCATCCATAGTTGGTAGTAAAGCATCAGCCATTTCTACTATTGTTATATTTTTCCCCATTTTAGCAAGTTCATCCGCAAACTCAACACCTATATATCCGCCGCCAAGAATTACAACATTTGAAGCATTCTTCACTTTTTCTTTTAAATCTTTTAGATACTCGATTTCTTTTTTTACCTGATAAACGCCTTCTTTATCTATTCCTTCAATTTTTGGTAATATAGGCTCAGAACCGGTTGCTAAAACCATTTTTTTGTAAAAGATTTCTTCTCCGTTAATCATTATGATTTTATTCGAGGAACCTCCGGTTACATCACCAATTATAATATTTATATTGTTTGATTTTAACGGTGCATCGGGCAGAATATTATCCTCTACATTTTTTAAGGTGTTCATTGTATAAGGGATTCCGCATGGAATCATTGGTTTTAATTCACGTCTTATAAGCGCAATTTCTTTGTTCGGATATGTATTCTTTGCAGAGATCGCACAGGTCACACCGGCGGGACCTCCGCCAATTATAACTATATCAAATTTTTTCATATTATTATAATTTTGTTTATTAAATATTTTTCTTCTTTAAATACAATATACCCATTCCTTTAGGATAACCGATTAACTCCGAGATAACATCACATTTAACTTTAAACAAGAAATAAACTCTGCGATTAACGTTTAATAAAGTTTCTAAATTTCCCTGTCCTTTTGCTATTACAATATCGGAATTATTGAACAAATCAAGAAATTCTTTATTACATTTTTCCAGGTCTGTACCGGCAATTTTGCTTTCGCTTTCAATTACTCTGCACATTCTGTCAATCTTAAGTGATTTGGCATCCTCTAATGTCATATCATTAAGAATATTATTTGACCTCACCGCAAAAACGACATTCTTAATCAGCAATTCTCTGATTAAGAATTTATCAAACAATGCTTCCTCATAATTATCCGATATAAAAAGAATATTATTTGCTCTTTCAAAATCTTCTTTAAATACATCAAGTAAATCAACATTAATTCCCGATGACAGCATTAAATTAATTTCTTTTTCTATATCGAAATCCGGATTAGCAGCAAGGTCAATTGTATTACCTGTTATAGATATTCTAATTGCTGTTTCCAATTTATCACCGGCACTTTCATATATTGATTCAAGATATTTTAAATACTTTTTAGCTATACAAAGGTTATTTTTTTTTACTTTCGTAAAAGATTTTTCAACATCTGTATATTTACCTATGATTTTTTTCAGTATTATCGAGAAGTGAGGAGCAGATTTAATTTCTTTGTTTTTAAGTAACTCAGTCAATGTATTAAATATAATCTGCCTTTGAACTTTTTCGTTTTTTATACCAACAATTTTACTAAGTGTATATGATTGCTTAACTATACAGGGAATACATCCTGGTGATATCATACTATATTATAAATTAATTACTGATAAAGATTTTAGAAAAGACTAATTCTTATAAATAATTTAACACAATTTCCGTGCCGAATTACTTCATATATTAAGATAAAAGAGAATGCTATATTTGCATATTTGCAATGACTGTGCAATCTTTAGCATTGCATATATGCAATCAATAATATTAACATTGAAATAAACCTATTTAAACATATAAAAAAAATTACAAAAATCTCCTTGCAATCACATTGTAGGTTGTATCAACGGTTTTGATTATTTCCGGAGTGAGTTTTGAAAGATATTTATCTTTCGAAGCGCTTTCCCACAGATGGTGGCAGTATGCCTTTTTGTAATCAATATTTTTTTCAAAAAGTTTTTTTAAATGAGAAGGAAAAAACAATGGATAGTGAAAACTTTTACGTGACTCAATATGTATCATTTCCGGATGCTTTCTTGCCAGTGACATAGGTCTTTGCACTGATATTTCATCCCAATATTTATCAACACCTTTAGACCTGAATTTCTTATATTCATTAAGCCATACATCAAGAAACTCTGTTTTTGCTTCTGATAAAATAACACCGTTGCATAATCCTGTATCTCTTATAATACCCTGCCTGCCCAGAACGAATTTATATTTCAGTAAATCATTGAAGGGTTTTTTGCATATTATGTCAATATCAAGATAAATCCCTCCAAATTCTTTTAAAATATATATTCTTGCAATATCTGATTTGTGAGCCGGATGTATTAATTTCCTGTCAAATATTTTTTCGGGAGGTTCTTTTATTTTTATCTCTACAAGATTTTTTGCTTTATTCCACCATTCGTTCGATATTGGTTCACGGTTAACGTGAAAATAAATTTTCTCGGGTTTATTCAATATACAGGCAGATTTCATACATAGATAATGTATAAGTGAAAATTCGTTTTCTTTTCTCTTTTCAGGATAAAAATATATAAAATGAAAAATATTCGGGATCACTAATAATCAGAATAAAAGTTAAATATACTGTCTTGCAATAAGATTATAGGACGAATTTCTTTTTTTTATATCCTCTACATTTAATTTAGACAAATATTTTTCCCAGGATCCTCCTTCCCAGAGATGATGACAATATGCGTTCGGGAAATCATAACATCCTACAAACATTTTTCTTAAACTTAATTCATAATATAAAGGATAATGAAAACTATCATAGGGTTCAATATGCAGTAAATTAGGATAATCCCTTGCAAGCAGTGAAGGCAATTTTACGGAGTGCTCCGCCCAGTATTTATCTTTCCCTTTAGACCTGAAAGATTTATAATTTGAAAGCCATATTTTTGCAAATTCGGATTTTTTTTCGGAAAGCATAACGGCATTGCATAAGCCCATATTCCTGAATCTGCCCTGTCTTCCAATAACGAATGGATAATCTAAAAGAGGACGGAAACTCCTTTTTGTAATAGTATCAAGGTCGAGATATATACCGCCTGTTTCTATTAAAATATTTAGTCTTACTATATCTGCTTTATGTGCCACGTGATACAGCTTGTTTCCATATATTTCTTCAGGCGGTTCGGTATATACTTTTTCTATAAGTCTTTCAGATTTCTCCCACCATTTTCCCTCAGGTTCATATTTATAATGGAAAAAAATCTTATCCGGTTTATTTGTCTCATATACAGATTTGATTGCAAGATAATGAACAAGGGAAAATGGTTTCCCGCCGAAATCTTCTGCAAATCCGTAACAAAAATGAAAAATATTTGGTATCATATTGATAAATTAATCATCCTGAAATTAAAATATTATTCATTTCCCGTTCCTTGTACATTTATCAGATATGCATGAAAATCTTTCAGGACAGCATATTCTGTCAGAGATTAAATATTTATTAACTTTACTCAAGTTGACCGTTTGACGGTTAAATTATTGATAAATATAGTTAATTTTGTCTAAAAAATAATGTTCAAAATAAGAAGACTA
>JAFGII010000043.1 GCA_016929695.1 Ignavibacteria bacterium | reverse complement strand
TTTTCAACTTTGACTTCCTGCTCATAAGGATTTTTCTGCTGTCTGTGATATACGTCCCATCCGAGTGCTTCGAAAAACTTGTCTATGAAATCCCTGCGCACCTCCGCCTCCATATAAGACGGCGAAAGGTAAGAACTTTCATTCTTTTTAAAATCTTCCGTGAGTTTACAAACCTCTTGAAATGCCGATTCGAAATTTTGCATTGATGATTTACTTTCTGCGTTAATATATAAATTTCAACTGAACATTTTAAGACAATTACACCTGACACGATTACTCTTTTTACCGCAAAGATGCCACGAACGCAAAGCAGAATCGAGTCATAGAAGTTAGTTACAGAAGAAAAACAATATTTAAAAAGTTATTTAAGAAAATAGACGTTGCGATTAATGATAAACCGCAAAGGCGGCACGGACGCGAAGCAGAATGGAGTTATAGAATTTAGTACTAAAAGAAAGAAACGAAGCGGACGAGAAAAAAATTGGTTTGTTCCAAAAGTTGTCATCCTGTAATTTTTTCATCTAATTGACGAAGACATAAAGGATTTTGAGATCCCGAAACAAGTTCGGGATGACAATTTAAGGTTTTGAGAAAAACTCCGCGGTGGATTATTTCAGCATCTTTCTATATTAAGTAAATTAAATTTCGAGATTCTAAAACAATACTGAAACAAGTTCAGCACAAGGCACAGAATAACAAGTCAGGCGCTTTTCCACTTATGAGCTACCCTCGAATCAATTCCCGGTTTAATATTACAAATTGATAATTATAAATCGTGTGTTGCTTTGTAATAAATATCTAATTATTATCAAATTATTTTTTATTTTTTTTTTTTTCTATATTTTTATTATATTAATATATAAAAAGTAAAAATGCCAAAGAAAAAAACAACTATTTTTATTATTGAAGATAACCGCATGCTGCGGGACGGCATTTCCGCAATGATTAACGAGCAGCCGGATTTAAAAGTTATTGCATCATTAAGCGAAAGACTAAATTCCTTAACTAAAATTATTACACTTGAACCAGACATAGTTTTAATAGACCTCGGCTTGCGAAGTCAAAACAGCCTTGAGGTTGTCAGAACCATAAGGGATAAATCTCCCGATATAAAAATAATTGTTATGGACCTCCTGCCCGCTCAGACGGATATTCTGGATTACGTAAAAGCGGGCGCTTCGGGTTTTATACTAAAGAACGCTATGGTTCACGAATTTTTGCAAACAATCCGTACTGTAGAATCCGGAGAAAAAGTTCTTCCTCCGCATATGACGAATTCACTTTTCACGCAAATTGTTGAAAGAGCCGTAAACGGAACAAAGAACTCCAACTTTATGAAGTCTCTCCGTATGACGAAACGTGAACGGGAGGTAATTGAACTGATTGCAGACGGGCTTACCAATAAAGAAATTGGAAATATTCTGCATCTCTCCCCTTATACCGTAAAAAGTCATGTGCACAACATACTCGAAAAAATGGCTCTGCACACAAGAGTGCAAATTGCAACTTTCGCTCATACGAGCAAAGAGCATAAAGATTCTGCCGATTCAGAGTCTTTGTCCGATGACGATGAATAACTCACCTGATTAAAACTACAAAATTCTTCTAACATCTAATCCATTATAAAATACCGGTTTTAAAGATTAAATATTTGATAATAAAATTTCAAACGGGACTTTTATAGCCTCTGAAAAATTTAAATACAAGCATACTATATAAGTCCCGTATAAAATATTATTATACCTCCCGTCAAATCAGGTAAAATGTTAATCCATCAGGATTAGTTCCTTTTTCATCCCTTTGCACTATTACTTAATTTATTTCATTTTCATAATTTTGCTTAAACGTTATTAAATACCGTTATGAAAGACTGTGAAATATTATATCACATAAAAAATTTTGATGAATTAACTTTTTAAAAACTAAAACAAGGAAATAAAACCATGAAAAAACTAATGTTAGTTAGCATCTTAATATTATTCCTGCCTCTGTTTTTAAATGCGCAGGATGATATTAAAAAGGAAATTAATAATTTCCCGGATAAGAATACTCAGACTTTGCAGGAATTGAATTCGAATTTGCTGGACCAATATGGAATTAATAATCTGAAGTACGTGAAATTAGAAGAAGGAAAATATATTCCGGTAAAAGTAAATGAGGTAAAACGAGTCAATGATGTAAAAGGTGTTATGGAGACCATGCTTAGTCAGGATGTAATAATCATATTCGCAATCATAGGTGCAATTTTAGTCGGTTTTCTTATTATTAAAGCACTGTAATGAATGTAAGAAACCACGACAACATAAGCTGCAGGTCCTGTAATACAGATTTGATAAACAATCCCGGAAACGAAATGCAGAATTCAGATCCATTCATATTTGCTTTCAACAGAGAAAGTACAGTTCAGGGAACATATACACATTTCAGAACATCAGTTAACAGAATTTCAGAAACCGAAAAGGCACATATTACCAATGCCGGTATTACAGGACCATATAATTCCTTATTCATTGCAAAACATAATCTGGCAGAAGACGGATTTTATACTCATCCGCAAGTAAACACGGGACTACCGATACGGGTACAAGAAATAAGGGAGCCATTACAAAAGCAACTTCAGGTGCAAGAAAGGTCTGATAAACGGATGAATTTTGCAACGGTTTTTTAAAACAATTTATAAACGATATAAAAATGAAAAAAATGAAAAAACAATTATTTTCTATGATGACAATGTTTATTTTAATGATAAGCATTGTATTTATCTCAAGCTGTGATAACGAAACAACAGTGGGACCGCAATTTGGTAACAGCGTTATTATGGGGCAGGTATTTGACAATAATAATGCTCCGCTTGCATATGCGAACGTGAGAGTCGGAACCAAATCAACCCTGACAGGTTTAGACGGCAAGTATGGTCTTACCGGACTCCCCCAGGGTACATTCTACGTTGTTTTTTCCAAACAGAATTTCAAAACGGATTCACTTCAGACTACTGTAAGCGGAGAAGACACCGTAACGGCAAACTTTACAATGGCACTCGGTGAAGTTATTATAATCAACGGACTTGTAGTGCAGGAAGAATACTTTGGTACAGAATTATCCGGAGTTAATTTGTATGACGGAAAACCGGTAACTCAAAATGATACTGAAAGAGATATTCAGTTTAAAGATTCTAACGGAACACGATACAATTTTTATTTCCATTCCGGACATCAGACTTTGAACCCGGTATTAGCAGGTTACAAAACAGAATTCAGCGAACAACTGGGTAATATTACAAAAGAAGCATTTGATACTTTATCATCCAGACCTGATGTAGTAGGCAGAGAAATAAATCCCGACTGGGACTTCGGATTTTATCAGACAGAATATTTTAATGCTTTTGCAGGTACTCTCAGACCGTATTACTCATTTTATCTGAAAGGCAGATACGAAAACAATCAGAATAACGGGGTAAGAATTTACGGATTGATATTCATAAACAGTCTTGATTACAACAGTTCTACAGACAGGTACAGTGTTACAATTGATATCAAAATGAACAGAAGTGCGAAAAACAAATTTAATTAAAATCCGATAATCTTTTTAAATAATCCTTTCCGGGCTCCTGCCCGGGAAGGATTATTTCATATTAACTAGTCCACTAAGACTAATTCCTTTTTCATCCCTCTGCACTATTGCTAAACCGGCTTCATATTCCTAATTTACTAAAGAACAAAAAAATAAATAATAACTGAAGGGTTATTAAAAAACGAAAGGAACAAAAAATGTTTAAAAAAATTTCTATCTTAATGTTTGCCTTATTAATGATTGCATTATTAAGTGCAAACGTTGCTGAAGCGCAAAAAGCGAGTAAATATCCTCTGGTCTCGATAAGTCCCTTGGGCGGGGTTCAATTTCCTATGGGAAATTTAACTGACTCATACGATGCAAGTTTTAATGCCGGACTGGAATTTGCGTTGAGACTCAACAGAGAAACGGCGCTATTTTTGAACGGTACATATTATAACATGCCGATAAAAGATGATGCAATTGGTGCTGATGCATATTACATTGCAATCACAGCAGGACCGAGATACGTTTTCACGAGTCCTAAAATTAAAGCCCAATTTTTCCTCGAAGCCGGAGCGGGTGTTTACATATTTAACAGAGGCGATTACACCATAAACGCCGTTACAATTCCGAGTGAAACAACTACCAATTTTGGAGTCAATGTAGGTCCCGGAGTCCTTATACCCCTCGGAAAAGTTGCGGATTTAATAATGAAAACAAAATTTCATTATACATTCGGAGATGAACCTACCGGCGGTTCAAGAACTTTTTTAGGTGTAGTATTAGGAGTAGATTTCAAATTATAATTGCTCAGGTGATAATTTTAAAAAAGACAGGTCTCCATTGAAATGTGGAGACCTGATAAATAAATGAAAAATTGAAAACTAAATTAAGATATAAAATAAATTTTACAGGACAGTTAGTACGACAATACTTTGTAATGATGCCGGAAACTTTGTATGCATGTGATATTCAATCAAAACGAGTGAATTTTTACTGCGCAATGCTTTGGACCGCGAACGGTGTCAGTATCTGCAATCAGGCAGCGGCACTACGCGGTTCTGAGCTTGTAAGTAATAGCATCAGCAGGGTGCAATTTGATGACCGTTGAAATTCAATTATTGCCGCCGGCATGGCAATTCAGATGTAAATGATTTAGAATAAATATTAAGAACTATTTTATTAACGAAATTAAGAAAGAAAAAAAAGATGTCTATGAAAACAATAAACGGATTTTTTATCGGTTTCCTGCTCGGAGGTGCAGTTGGCGGTACTCTCGCATTATTATACGCACCAAAATCAGGAAAACATTTCAGGCAGGATATAAGCACGAAAACAAACGATTTACTTGAAGAAGGTAAGAAAATAACAATTGATTCCTGGAACGGCGTGAAGGAAAAAACCGAAAGTACAATTGAGAATGTTAATAAATTTCTAAAAACCGGTAAGGAAAAGATTGCGGGTAAAACAGATAAGGTAAAGGAATCTTTAATAGCAGGAGTTAATGCATATAATAAGGCAAAAATTCTGCCAAATTCTCAAAACAATATGTCAGAAGAAAAAGTTGAAATTACTCACAAATAATGAATATGAAGAAAACAGGAAAGATAATATATATTTTTCCAATGTATGTAGCGGCAAAGTAAGGAACAGATGTGAAGTCGTTAATTGCAGAGATAATAATTTATATCTCACAAATAATAAATTCAGATATGAATGAATTTATCTCTGCAGTTTTAAAATAACAATTTTTTTAAACAATTAATTTATAAGGAGTCAAATCATGTTGTGGACAATAGTAGTAGTCTTATTTTTGTTATGGTTAGTCGGTTTTATAGGCTTTCCGACTGTAAGCGGCAGTCTTATTCATATTCTTCTGGTTGTGGCAGTAATTGTCTTGGTTGTCGGACTTGTAAGAGGCAAAAGAATAACTTAAAAAATTTTATAAACATTAATTTATAAGGAGTCAAATCATGTTGTGGACAATAGTAGTAGTCTTATTTTTGTTATGGTTAGTCGGATTTATAGGTTTTCCTGCTGTAGGCGGCAGTCTTATTCATATTCTTCTGGTTATTGCAGTAATTGTCTTGGTTGTCGGACTTGTCAGAGGCAAAAGAATAACTTAGCAAATTTTATAAACATTAATTTAAAGGAGTCAAATCATATTTTGGACAATAGTAGTAGTATTATTTTTGTTATGGTTAGTCGGATTTATAGGCTTTCCTTCTGTAGGCGGCAGTCTTATTCATATTCTTCCGGTTATTGCAGTAATTGTCTTGGTTGTTGGTCTTCTAAGAGACAGAAAATTTAATTTAACAAAAATATTTTAACATTAATTTTAAGGTGATAAAATTATGTTCTGGACAGTAATTTTGGTTCTTTTAATACTCTGGGCAATCGGACTGCTCAGTTCCTATACATTCGGCGGTCTTATTCACATTTTGTTAGTTGCGGCAGTCATAGTATTAATTATTAAACTTATAAAAAGGATTTAGTCCAAAAAGCAACCGGAATTAATAAATTAAACAAAAATTTTTAAAATTTATAAAAAAAGGAGAATAATCTAATGAATGCAAAAACAAGAATGGTCCTCATAGTTACGTTTATCGTCGAAATATTATTATTAATGCTCTTCAGCAGTATCCTGATAACAGGAGCACTGTCGGACGCAGGGATGACAGAAACTGAAAAAGTAATCGGTAACAGCTGGGTGTGGATTCCCGTGGTTTTGACACTGGGTCTGATTATATTAATAGGCTGGACTGCTTTTTCAAGAAACGTTGATAAATAACAGATAAACTTTAATTAAACGATAAGATTCTTGACGGATAAAGTTACATGGCTAATTAACAATTTTAAAAATATAAAAAAATCATTTTGAAAACAAAATTTATTTTAAGAACAATGGGATTTTTATTCCTGATGGTTTCATTGTTTGTATTTTTCTCCTGTTCAAAGTCGTCGGATGAAAATTTGACCGAAGAACAGAAAACACAACTGGATAAAGATCTGGAAGCAATTTCAATTGATGAAAAGGACTTTGCAGAATCTGACGCAGACCTTAAGACGGTTGATTACAAGGAATTTTACGACATACTTACTCCTCACGGCGAGTGGATAGAAGTAGCGCCTGAGGAAATCGGAATGGATCCTGAAGCGGCTCTGTCTGAAAGTCAGGTTAATGACAATCTGTCATTTTCAAGGCTGCTTGGCGTAAACGATGCTTACGCATCAAACTATGCGAATGTAGGTTTGGTTTACGTCTGGAAACCGTCAGCGGATTTAGGGGTAACATTTGAATCAGAGGAAACCCCGGTATATACTCCTTACACTAACGGGCAATGGGTAAATACCGATGCAGGCTGGTATTTTAAGGCTCCCACACCTGCGGAAGAAACGGTTTCACACTACGGCAGATGGGTTAATACAGATGCCGGCTGGTTGTGGGTACCCGGAAGGGTATGGTCTCCTGCATGGGTTGACTGGAGACAAGACGACAGTTATGTGTCATGGGCTCCTTTACCTCCTACCGCTTATATGATTGACGGTACTATGAGGACTCCTGATATTGATAACAATAATTATGTAATAGTAGAAAGAAAATATTTCCTTGAACCGACTGTGTACAAATACAATAATTTATACAATACTGACGGAAACAGGATTATGGTCAGTGATATGAGTGCACTCGACGGTATTATGCTTGTCGGCAATACAATACTAAACAGAGGACCTGACGTAAATGCAATTCAATACGAATACGGCAGGAATATTGAATTAGTAACGATTCAGCATGTCAGAAATTTTAATGATATCAGATATACCGACAAAGAATACTTCGTATACACACCTGTTTTCATTAAATACAAACATAAAAATAATAAGAAATTTACTGTAAACGTACCAAAATCTTACAGGAATTATAATGAATGGAAATTAAAAAGTACCGGTGAATATGAATCCAAGAAAGAAAACAACGGAAATAATAACGGGAACCGGAATAATGGCAATGATAACGGAAACCAAAATAATAATAACGGAAAGAATAATGAAGGCAAAGTAAAAGTTAAGCAAAACGATAACAATAATAACGGGAACAATAACAAAGGCAATGATAACGGCAAGAAAATAAACAACAATGATAACAGAGATAAAACTGAAAACAAAGTTAACGTGAAGAAAAATGACAATAATAATAACGGAAACAAAAATAAAGTCAATGATAACAATAAGAAAAATGACGGCAAAAATAACAATAAAGGGAAAAAATAAACTTTTAGAAAATAACAATATTTTATTAAATAAAAAAAATAATGAAAAAATCAATTTTTAAACACAAAATCGGCGTGCTGATTTTAGCAATATTATTTTCAGCGGCAGGTTTCTACGGCTGCAATGAATCATCAACCAATCCGACTCAGTCCGATAACCTGATTTTCAGTTCAATGAGTTCGACTGATTCGATAGGAGATTCACAAAATATTTTGATACTGGACACGGTAAAAATATTAATACAGGATATTAAATTAAATGTCGCCAACAACAATCAGGATTCGGTAAACTTTAAGGTAGGACCTTACGTTCTGTTTCTTAATCTGACAGCGGGTGTCACTACGATAAGTTCGGCAATAATCCCTGCCGGTGAATATCAGAAAATCAAGTTCGAAATTCATAAATTAAATGATAACGAGCCTGTTCCTGACCCAGAGTTTGCGGATAATAACGGCAGATATTCGGTTATAGTTAAAGGCTGGTATCTGGGTAACTATTTTATTTACAAGTCAACAAAGTCTGCCCATCAGATACTGAACTTCCCGAGTTCTATGCCGATTACAACGGAATACGTATCGAATATTACATTGCATGTAAAGCCATATATCTGGTTTATATCGAATGGTGTTTATCTTGACCCCGGAGTAGCAGCAAATTCAAACGATATTGATAATAACATTAAAAATAATATCAATAACAATTTCAAAGCGTTCAGAGATAACGACAGAAATGGCGTACCCGATTAATTAACATCGGTTATTAAAGGGCAGTTATACAGACTGCCCTTTTCCTTGTTTTATGATTTATACGAAACAACTTTTAACTGTTCAGACAAATTAATAACAATACGGTAAGAATCTGAATAGAAAATAACAATATGGAAACAGAAAAAAAAAAAAATTTTAAATAAATTATTATCAAAAACAGGAGGACAAATAAATGGAAAATAACCCGGCAGAAAATCTTTTGGTTTACAGACAATATAACGTTCCGCTTGATTCGTACTACGAAGAAGAAATAAAAATTATTATTGATAATCTAACAATTGAAGGACTGTCACCGGACGAATTATTAAAAAGGAAACTGGAATTCGAAAGAGAAGCAATTCCCTATATTAAACTTTTTTTTCATTATGCTTTGAAAATTTCAGGAAACCCCAATGATGCTTATGACATGCTTCAAGATACTTATGTTCTTGCTTTCCGTTTTTTTGATAAACTTGAAGAAGGAACAAATTGCAGAATATGGTTAGGCAGGATTATGAGAAATTGCTATATAAACAGATACAGGAAGAATATCTTAAAGAAACAGCAAAAAATGAGTCTATATGAAAGTTAAACTATAAAACACTGTCCGATTATTATGATAATAAATCTAATTGCAGGAATATTAACCGGATTTATTGTTTCAATCCCTCCGATGGGACCTATTGCATTTGCAATAATTTCCAAAGGATTTAAAAACGAGATAAGAGAAGGAAAGGCGATTGCCTCCGGTGCCGCATTTATGGATTTCTTCTATTGCCTGATAGCATTCGGCGGAATTACTTTGATTATTTCCTTTCTCCCCTCTTTTGCGTCTGATTTTTATGCTAATAATACTTTTATAATAGAAACGGTTCTGATTTTTACCGGATGTGCATTAGTGATTCTTTACGGTTTGAAAATCATCAGAACAAAAATTACATACGATAAACTTGAAGCGGAAGAATCCGGAAAGTTTGATTCTGCTCTTGCCAGAGCAAGTAAACTGGAAGAAAAGTCAAAAGACATTGCAAAGCATCTTAAAATTCCGGAAATACATAGGTCAAATTTTTTTGGACTATTTTTTATGGGAGTTTTATTATGTATATCTTCTTTGACTCTTCCTGCATCATGGATTGCCGTTGTAGGATACTTAAAAGGATTTAATTTTCTAAATTCCTCTTTTCTTGGCGGACTGTTATTTTCAGTGGGAGCATTTGCAGGAACATTTGCGTGGTTCTTTACACTTTTAAAGCTAATTACAGGCAATAAAAAGAGAATTAACCGGACAACCGTAAACAAACTAAATATTATTGCGGGGATAATATTATTAATACTGGGCGTTTTTCTGTTCACAAAAGCGGTAATTTCCGTCTTATATATTTTAAAGATTTTGAGTTAATAATAAATATAGTAATGTTAAAAATAAAATTACAAATCGGATGAGAATAATTGCAACCATAATTTTACTTTTGCTGACTTGCAGCAATATTTATTCGCAAACTATTCCTTCAATAAGTCCATATGTATCATTAACGGATAAAGAGAATACGACAAGTCCTGCTTTTTCATATACAGCATTATCCATCGGTATTGGTGCATTTATATACCTTATAAATCCGGTTTTATTATATGAAGATAAAAAATTATATGCGGGAATTACAAAAGAATTATCGGTGGGATTCGGTGAACTCGGCGAGCACAGAGTTGCTTTTGAATACTCTTTTGTATTAACGGGTAATATCTCACACCATACGAGGCTCTCTTATAAATATGATTTTTTACTCAGAGATAACATTAAGCCCTCCCACACTATACAGACTACAAGTGTTATATCGGCGGGAGCGGGTTATTTTACAAACTTCAGTAAACAGGGAGTTTTCCCGGAACTTACTTTTGGCTATTCGTTTCGCAACCATAAACTCTTAATTTATCCGCATATAAAAATACGGCATACATTTATGTTCAGGAAACCGGATACGGATATCACCGATATTTCATTCGGCATCATTCTGGGAATTGCAAACCCGTTCGTTGATGTTGATATCAAACGGCAATACTAATTTATTTAAAAGATACTTTATGAACCTTACATTACCAAAATTTCTTAATAATTTCCTCCTGACCGTTTACGGATTATTTAATTTTACTGTCAGGTATTTTCAGGAAGTCTTTAAACCACCTTTTGAATTTAAAGAAGTGCTGAAGCAGTTTTTTGAAATCGGGAGTAAATCGTTAGGTCTTGTCAGCGTAACGGGTTTTATTATCGGTTTTGTGCTTGCACTTCAGGCTATTCCTATGCTCACAAAATTCGGTGCCGTATCGTTAATTCCGTCTATGATATCCATTTCAATAGTACGGGAAATAGGACCTGTAATTACGGGACTGATTTGTGCAGGAAAGATTGGTTCGGGTATCGGTGCAGAACTCGGCTCTATGAAAGTTTCGGAACAGATTGACGCAATGGAAGTATCGGCAACTAATCCTTTCAAGTTTCTTGTTGTCACAAGAATTACCGCTGCTACTTTAATGATACCATTGCTTATAATTTATGCGGATGCCCTCGCACTTATCGGCGGTTTTACGGCTTTAAATATTCTGAACGGACAAAGTTTACAATTGTATTTTTCAACGGTATTTTCGGCTCTGACTTTTGATGATATCATACCTTCGACGATTAAAACATTCTTTTTTGGTTTTGCAATCGGGCTGGTGGGTACTCATCAGGGATATAATGCTTCAAGAGGAACTGAAAGTGTCGGTATTGCGGCAAATGTTTCTGTTGTTTATTCATCTCTACTGGTAATTATTCTTGATATGGTTGCAGTTCAGTTATCAATGATTTTTTATTAAAATAATATGAAAAATAATTCTGATATGAAAAAAAAATCATTTACGGATAAGGAAGTTGTAATTGACATTGAGAATCTGAAAAAAACACTCGGTGATAATGAGGTTTTAAAAGATATTAATCTGAAAGTTTTCAGGAACGAAACTTTAATTATACTCGGAAAATCGGGTTCAGGTAAATCTGTTGCTTTAAAATGTATTGTAGGGTTGATGAAGCCCACGAGCGGGAAAGTGAATGTTTTAAAGGAAGATGTTCCAAGCCTAAGAATTAAAGAACTGCAGAATTTAAGGAGAAAAGTGGGATTCATTTTCCAAAGCGGTGCGCTTTATGATTCTATGAGTGTCAGAGAAAACCTTGAATTCCCGCTTGTCAGACAGGAAAAATTATCTTCTGCTGAAGTTGAAAGCCGTATCAGGGAAGCTCTCGCTGATGTAGGTCTGGAAGAAGCCATAGATAAAATGCCTTCGGAATTATCAGGCGGTATGAAAAAGCGCATCGGGCTTGCCCGTACCTTAATTCTTAAACCGGAAATAATGCTGTATGATGAGCCTACAACAGGTCTCGACCCGGCGACATCCAAGGAAATCAGTAATTTAATACTGAAAATGCAGGAAAAATTTAAAGTATCTTCTGTTATTGTTACTCATGATATTGATTGTGCAGAAATAACAGGAAACAGAATTGTCGTATTGAAAGACGGTGTTTTTGCAGCCGAAGGCACATTTGAAGAGCTTAATAAATCTGACGATGATTTTGTTAAAGGATTTTTTCAATGATTTTTAATAATACTTAAATTATAATTAATATGGAAAAGAAAAAAAGTTCAAAACTGGTACTAGCGTTTTTTATTATTATCGGCATAGGTCTTTTTTTGGCTGCAATTTTCGTAATCGGAAGCAAGCAGAATATGTTTACTTCTACAATGAAGATTCAGTCTGTTTTTGAAACTGTCAGCGGTTTGCTCGAGGGCAGTACCGTGAGATTTAACGGTATTAATGTCGGCACAGTTACTAAGATAAATATAGTCTCGGGAAATACGGTAATGATAGAAATGACTATAGTTAGCAGTGTCAGAGAGTTCATAAAAAAAGATTCAAAGGCAAAAGTAGTTTCTGAAGGACTGATTGGAAATAAAATCGTTGATATAATACCGGGAACTGAAAGTTTTGAGCCTGTAAATAACGGTGATTTGCTTGAATCTATAAGACCTATTGACGCCGAAGATATTTTTAAATCCCTGAAGGAAACCGGAGAAAATGCCGCCGTACTTACTAAAGACCTCGCAAACATCGTTTCAAAGGTTGACCAGGGAGAAGGAACACTGGGACAATTAGTCAACGATAAAACTATGTATAATGATGTCGTTTCCACAATGCACGGATTTACGGTATCAACAGGATTAATTAATGATGTACTCGGCAGTATAGCATCAAGTGTTGATGTAATAACACTCGAAGTTATTCCGATGACTCAGAAAATAAGAAGTATTACACAGGATATTTCGGAAATAACAAGGAAAATGAACTCAAGCGAGAGTGTTGTGGGTACTTTATTAACAGATACAAGTTTTGCAAATAATCTTAAATCTCTTATCAGGAATGCAGACCAGACAACGGCAAATTTAGAACAGGGTTCTTTCAGTTTCTCCCAGAATATGGAGGCGCTAAAGCACAATTTTCTTTTTAAAGGATATTTCGAAGATATCGGTTACTGGGATAAAACAGATTATGAACAAAATATCTCTGATTTGAATATGAAATTAAAAATTAAACAGCAGCAGTTGGAAGAACGTGAAATGAGAATAAATAAACTCGAAGAAACGGTAAAACAACTGCAGCAGATGAACAGCAGATAACATCAAATATAATGGAAGGGTTGATTAAGAATTTAAGAACAACGGTTGATTGATTAGTTGACCGGTTGATTGATTGGTGGGGTAAATGTCATTCCCGTCCCGGGTAATCAAAAGGAATCCACAAAAATTCATCATTATAAATTTGATTACTGTATAAAACTTGTTGCGTGAATAACAAATTTTAAATAAAAACTTTTCTAACCCGTAATTCAGGTCTTTTAATGAATTAATCTGCTTTTCTGCTCTTCGCCATTTTTTTCTGGTCCAGAATGAATCTCTCGGTCTTTGCTTTTTCCATCTCAATCAGTTTAAGTGTTTCCGATTCTTCTGCTTTAAATTCAGATTGTAAAACTATGATTTGAGCATCCATTGCAGCGCGTTTAAGTTCCAGTCCGAATTGTCTGCGCTCTATTTCCTGCTGGCGCAATATTTGTGATTCATCGTTTTTTGCTTCCTGTGATAACCGTGCCGAGCCTGTTAATACACCTTCAGGACCAATATAAACATCAAGCAGTTCAATTCCGTGGTCGGTCAGAATGAACTCCCGAATCTGATTAGAGTGCGACATACCGCGGGATTTAAGAATATACAAACCTTTGTTCCGCTCACCGCCGATTTCAATATCACGCAGTAGCAGCCATGTGTCAATAAGGGATGATATTGCCATATCTGTAAGTTCCTGGTTATCGCCTGAGTTAGTGAGACTTGCGAAAAATGCAGTGATATTTCTCATTTTCAAATAATCCACAAGACGCAGTAACATTATTTTTACTTCGGTCTGGTTTCCTCCTATTACGAATGCATCAATCGGGTCAAGAACAACTATTTGAGGTTTAACTTTATTAATTAACTTGATAGTAGTAGTCAGATGATGTTCCAGCCCGTGGAGTGTCGGACGAGTAGCATGGAAGTGAAGCAATCCTTTTTTTACCCAGGGTTCCAGATGTATCCCGATTGAAGCCATATTCCGCATAAACTGGCTCGGGGATTCTTCGAAAGCAAAATAAAGAACTCGTTCTCCCCGCTTGCATGCTGCTTCAACAAACTGCGCCGCAAGACTTGTCTTACCGGTACCGGCGGTGCCTGAAACAAGAATTGTACTGCCGCGAAAGTAACCTTTACCGGAAAGCATTGTGTCAAGGCGCGGAATACCGGTGGAAATTCTTTCTTTGGATGAAATGTTATTCAGTCCCAGCGATGTAACAGGCAGGACAGAAAAACCGTCTTCATCAATCAGAAAAGGATATTCGTTCGTACCGTGCGTTGAACCGCGATATTTAACAATACGTAATCGCCTTATTGATGATTGTTCGCTAACGCGGTGGTCAAGCAGAATTACACAATCGGAGACATATTCTTCCAATCCCTGGCGTGTAAGAGTACCATCGCCCTTTTCGCCCGTGATTATTGCCGTAACACCTTTCTTTTTAAGCCAGCCGAATAGCCGGCGCAGTTCCGTACGTATAACAGTAGGATTTGGCAGTGCTGAAAAGAGTGATTCAATAGTATCCAGTACAACGCGCTTAGCGCCGATGCTTTCAATTGCACGGTGGATGCGAACAAACAAACTTTTCAAATCGTATTCACCTCTTTCTTCAATTTCACTCCGTTCAATGTGAATGTGTTCAAGCCATATCATTTTGTTTGCTATAAGTTTATCCAGATTGAATCCCAGTGATGCTACGTTTTCAATGAGTTCTTTCTCCGTTTCCTCGAATGAAATAAATACGCCGGGTTCATTGTAAAGTGTTGCACCGTGAACGAGAAACTCGATTGAAAAGAGTGTCTTTCCACAGCCCGCACCTCCGCATACAAGGGTCGGTCTTCCTTTTGGCAATCCTCCGCCCGTGATTTCATCTAATCCCTGAATACTTGTCGGGGCTTTTGGAATAGTTTTGCGTTTAAATTCAGCATTTCTTTTTTTCATTTTTTATTATCTCCCAAATTAATTTTTTCATTTCAATGTACTTTTAATAATTTCATTTTCATTTATTCTTCCGGTTATCATATTATTAATGTTACATACATTTTATCATATATTTGTAATAAGATACTTAGAATAGTATAATAATTATATAGTCCGAATGGACTAAAAAAGGATTAATCCCATTTTCATTCCTCTGCACTATTACTTAATGCTTTTAATTTCTTTAAATTGAGTAAGACTTTTATAAAATTAAATAAAACAATGAAATGAAAAATTACGGAATCAGAATCAGATGGAACGTTATGAAAATGTTAGTGTTTGCAATGTTTTTAGTTATTTGTTTTACGGGAACAGCACAATCCCAGCAATCCGGTGTTGGTATGGGTATAATGTTTGGAGAGCCGACCGGGCTTTCAATGAAAGGCTGGATTTCAGAACGTTCTGCAATAGACGGCGGTTTAGGATGGTCGTTTCTTAATGAGGGCTCTGTTCATATTCACGGCGATTACTTATATCATTTTTACAATGTCTTTAATGAACCGAGGTTACCTTTGTATCTTGGTGTTGGTGGCAGAATTAAATTAAAAAATGAAAAGCACGGTGAGACCGATGCGAGAATTGGAATCAGAGTTCCTTTTGGAATTTCTTATCAATTCTCCGAAGTACCTGTTGATGTATTTTTAGAAATTGTACCGATACTCGACCTGAGTCCGACTTCAAAAGGTTCAGTTAACGCAGCATTAGGAGTAAGATATTATTTCTAATATTTTTTAAATTTTCTTATGCGGATTCAATAATCCTGAACCCGCATAAGATTTATTGAAATAGAAATGAAAAAGAACAAAAAAAAATCAGATTGTGCGTATTTGTCCGGTGCAGTCAGAACATCCCCGGTTCAGATATTTTACGAATTGAAATATTAATAATTTTTTTCCGAAAGTATTTCGATAATAAATAAATAAATAATATGAAAGTACTTCTGATATATCCCGAATATCCTGCAACATTCTGGAGTTTTAAACATGCTCTACCGTTTATTAATAAGAAAGTATCATTACCGCCGCTTGGTCTCCTGACGGTCGCTTCATTGCTTCCGAAAGAATGGGAGAAAAAATTAATAGATTTGAATGCTTATGAATTAAGAGATTCGGATATAGAATGGGCAGATTATGTTTTTATCAGCGGAATGGTTGTTCAAAGGAAATCCGCTAAGGAAGTCATTGAAAGAGTAAAGTCATTCGGAAAGTTAATTGTTGCGGGAGGTCCTCTTTTTACAAATGATTATCCCGATTTTAAAAATGTTGACTGCTTTGTCTTAAATGAAGGCGAGGCGACAATCCCTTTATTTCTAAAAGACCTTGAGAATAAAACACTAAAAAAGATTTATACATCAGACGAAAAACCTGATTTAGTAAATACTCCCGTCCCCGAATGGACGTTAATTAATAAAAATGATTATTCATCATTATCAATGCAGATATCGCGGGGCTGTCCGTTCAGTTGCGAATTTTGCGATATTATAATTATGAACGGCAGGGTGCCGAGACTGAAATCACCCGAACAGGTAATAAATGAAATGGACGCACTGTATAATTACGGATGGCGGGGAGGCGTTTTCATTGTTGATGATAATTTTATAGGCAATAAAATCGGAGCCGCAAGGATTCTTGAGAAAATTGTGGAATGGATGGATAAAAAAAATAAACCGTTCACATTGTTTACGGAGGCTTCAATAAATCTGGCGGATGATGAAAAACTGCTGGCACTTATGCAGAAAGCGAACTTTGATTCTGTATTTATCGGAATAGAGACACCAGAAGAAGAAGGACTCTTGTCCTGCGGAAAACTTCACAACACTAAAAAGAACCTGGTTGAGAAAGTGAAGATAATACAGCGCAGTGGACTTGAAGTTCAGGGCGGTTTCATTCTGGGATTTGATACAGACACTCCGAATACATTTGACAATATGATTTCTTTTATTCAAAAGAGCGGAATAGTAACCGCTATGGTAGGACTTCTGCACGCTATTCCTGAGACACAATTATATAAAAGACTTCATAAAGAAAAAAGAATAATCGCGACACCAACCGGTGATAACACTGACTTTACCTTAAATTTCATTCCCGGTATGAATATTAATTCTTTAATGACGGGATATAAAAAAGTTATTGATACAATATTTTCTCCTAAGTATTATTATAAAAGGATTATCACTTATCTGAAAGAATATAATAAAATTGCCATATATTCAAAATTATCATTAAGTGTACAATTAAAAGCATTATCAAAAGCAGTCTGGAAAATAGGCATACTTGGGAAAGGAAAATATCATTTCTGGAAATTAATGTTCTGGACGATTTTAAGAAAACCCTTTTTAATATCGGAAGCCGTCACGCATTCAATATACGGTTATCATTACAGAATGGTATTACTTACGGATAAGGAAAATATGCGGGATTGATTAATTCACAAAGGACTAGTTAAATAATTTTTACATCTTAATACAAAAAAAGTAACTGCGTAATGACTCCCTCTTGATGCTTAAAATGTTATCTTAGGGAATAGTATTAACGATTTTGTCCAATACGGTAATTTTCACACTCCAGCAAATTATCTCACAGAATCCTCCGCTCATCGGATGAGAAATAATCCATTTTGTTTATTTGAATTTTCTTATATTTATTTATGTTTCAAAATTTACAGGTTGTAAAATAAATTTATTTAAACAGTTCTTAAAAAATAAATATCATTTATTAAACAACATTATTAATTTATAAAAAGAAATCCGAATTAATGAAGACAAAAAGACAAAAAAACAGAAGTTACATTGAAGATATTTCGAACTATTTTCAGTTGTCGGATATACAACTTCTTGATGCGTATAAATATATGCTGACAGCAAGACTGCTCGATGACCGTACTGAAGCATTAATAAAACAGGGGAAAGCCTATTTTCTAATTTCAGGTTCCGGGCACGAAGCGATACAGGTTGCAATGGCAATGGCGATGAAACCCGGGAAGGACTGGTTTTATACTTATTACCGTGATACTGCACTTGGTATTGCGGCGGGTTTAACAGCAAGGGATTTTATAAGGCACAATATGGCGAAAGCGACAGACCCGTTTACCGGAGGCAGACAGATGAATTTACATCTCGGAAGCAAAGAATTACGTATTCCGACTTCATCTTCCCCGACCGGCTCGCAATATCTTCAGGCAGTGGGAACAGCATTGAGCTGTAGGTTCAGGAAGACAGATGAGATTGTATATGTGACAGGCGGAGAAGGTTCAACATCCGAAGGCGAATTTTTTGAAGCGGCAAACTGGGCGGCAAGGGAAAAACTTCCCGTGATTTTCGTTATTCAGAATAACAGTTATGCGATATCGGTTCCCGTTGAAAATCAAACCGCAGGCGGGTCCATATACAAAGCTTTATCCGGTTTCGAAGGACTAAGCAGGTTTCACATTAACGGAACGGATTTTTTGTTAAGTTACGGAACCGCCAAAGAGGCAGTACGTCTTGCGAGAGAGGGTGAAGGACCGTCTTTAATTTATGCTGATGTAGTAAGATTGCGTTCTCATTCAATTTCAGATGCTCAGGAAAAATACCGTTCTAAGGAATCACTCGAAAAAGACCGTGAAAATGACCCGATTACAAAATATGAATTTTTCCTTATTGATAATAAGATTACTGTCAAAGAAAATCTTGAAAAAATAAGAAATGAATTAACGGAAGAAATTCGGGAAATAAGCGATGAAGTGTTAAATGAACCGAATCCCGACCCTGCAACAATACTTGATTTTATGTATGCACCTGAAAGCGAACAACCGAAAATCGAATATGGGAAAACCGGTAATGAAGGTCAACCGATTGTGATGGTAGATGCAATCAATCACGCATTACACGAAGAAATGGAACAAAATCCGAACATGCTCATATACGGAGAAGATATTGCCGACGGGAAAGGCGGAGTGTTTACCGCTACAAAAGGACTGTCAACAAAATTCGGTGATGAAAGGGTTTTCAATTCTCCCCTTGCAGAAGCATCAATCGTGGGAACGGCTATCGGAATGGCAGTAACGGGATTAAAACCTGTTGTTGAAATTCAGTTTGCGGATTATATTTTTCCTGCTATGATGCAGATACGAGACGAACTTGCAACATTGAGATATCGTTCAAATAATTCGTTTTCATCTCCTTTAGTTATCAGAGTGGCTGTCGGCGGATACATTGGAGGCGGAATATATCATTCGCAAAACATAGAAGCACTATTTGCAAAATCTCACGGATTACTGATTGCATATCCTTCCAATGCTGCAGATGCTAAGGGGCTTTTAAAAACTGCCTGCAGACTGAATGACCCTGTGCTGTTCCTTGAACATAAATTTCTATACCGGCAGGCATATGCAAAATCTCCCGAACCTTCTTCAGAATATTTAATATCTTTCGGAAAAGCGTTAATCAAGAGAGAAGGGGATGATATTACGCTTATTGCTTACGGTGCTATGGTAGAAAAATGTTTAAGGGCTTCGAGAGAAATGGAGAAGAGAAATGTGGGTGTCGAAGTAATTGATATCAGGACTATAGTTCCGCTTGATATGGAAACAATTTTTAAATCTGTAAAGAAAACAGGAAAAGTGATTGTCGTATATGAAGATTCAAAGTTTCAGGGATTTGGAGCAGAAATAGTTTCCCAGATTGCTGAAAATGCATTTGAATATCTTGACGCACCTATAAAAAGAGTTGCGGGACTTGATGTGCATATACCGTTCCACCCCATTTTAGAGAAAACCGCGCTTCCTCAGGACGACTGGATACTGAAAGCATGTGAGGAAATGGCAAAATATTAAAAATAATTTTATTAATTAAATTCTATATAAAATGCAAAATTTTGATTTAACGATAATCGGAAGCGGTCCCGGCGGATACACAGCGGCAATAAGGGCTGCACAACTGGGATTTAAGACTGCCATAATAGAAAAGGACAGACTCGGTGGAGTATGCCTTAACTGGGGGTGCATTCCGACAAAAGCACTATTAAGAAATGCTGAAATATATAATATGTTTAAACATTCGGAACAGTTCGGATTCGGGAATACGGGAAACATTACATTCGATTTTCCGAAAATAATCAAGAGATCAAGGGATGTGGCATCTTCATCTGAAAAAGGTGTTCAGTTTCTTATGAAGAAAAACAAGATAACAGTTATTAACGGGACAGGAAAATTGAATAAAGATAAAAGCATATCGGTTTATGATAATGACGATAAATTAACTGATACCGTTCAATCAAAACATACTATAATTGCAACAGGTGCACGGGCAAGAACGCTCGGGAGTATTAAATTTGACGAAAAGAAAATATTGTCTTCAACAGGTGCGATGCTTCAGACGGAAGTTCCAAAAAAAATAACTATAGTAGGAAGCGGTGCAATCGGAATGGAATTTGCATATTTTTATAATGCATTCGGAAGTGAAATTACAATAATCGAAATGCTGCCGTCGATATTACCGATAGAAGACAAAGAAATATCCGATGTTGTCGCAAGGGAATTCAAGAAAAAGAAAATGAAAATTATGATAAACACAAAAACCGAGAATGTTGAAATAAAAGAGGGAAAGGTCTTCACTACAGTATCGGGCGATAACAATGAAGTAATAGAATCGGATGCGGTTTTGCTTGCAATCGGAGTGACCGGTAATATTGAAAATCTCGGACTTGAAGATGCAGGTGTCGAATTATTCAAGAATGCAATACAAGTTAATTCGGATTATAAAACAAATGTTGAAGGGATATATGCAATAGGTGATGTAGCGTTAATAGACCCGAAAGGGAAGCCCTGGCTGGCACACGTTGCATCCGCAGAAGCAATAAACTGTGTTGAAAAAATTAAAGGGCTTCATTCACACGATATAAATTACGGTAATATTCCCGGATGTACATACTGTCAGCCTCAGGTTGCATCAGTCGGATTGACGGAAGCGAAAGCGAAAGAATCAGGGTATGACATCAGGATAGGGAAGTTTCCTTTCTCGGCAAGCGGGAAAGCAAGGGCTATGGGTGAGACGGCAGGAATGACAAAATTAATATTCGATGCGAAATACGGAGAACTGCTTGGTGCACACATAGTCGGACCCGAAGCAACCGAACTCATTGCCGAAATTGTTGCTTTTAAATCTATGGAAGGTACGGGCGCATCTATAATAAAAATGATACATGCACATCCGACACTTTCTGAAACTATAATGGAGGCAGCAGGAGTAGCATACGGCGAAGCGATTAATATTTAGTTCGGATACAATGTCAGTTGATTGATTTCCGGTGTTAAAAGATATAGAGAATCAATTGTCGGGTATATACGTAAATAATTATGAGATTTTTTTATAAATTGATTTATCATTTTTATATTAATATTTTCTATAAAGTTCGCAATGAGGTAATTTTAATTAAGTATTGAAATTACTTCAAGTGCGGAATATTAAAAAATTAAAACATAAAGGAGTTAAAAAATGGAAGAAAACAAAATGGCAAAAGGTTTAATTGTAGGCTTTCTTGCTGGAGGTATAATCGGCGGAATAATTGCATTACTTTATGCTCCTAAAACAGGAAAGGAACTGAGAGCCGAAATCGGTAGGAAAAAGGATGAGATTCTCGATGACACTACCGAATATATGCAGATTGCCAAAACCAAAGCTGCAGAATTAATAAACGAAGGCAAGAATAAATCTGCACATCTGATAGATGAAGCCAAGAAGAAGGCAGGTACAATTATTGAAGATGCCAATAAAGTCTTATCCGATGCAAAGGAAAAAACGGCAGATAAAATGGGTACTTTGAAAGATAAGTTTACCTCGGAAGCCGAAAGAGTAAAAGATGCATTTAAAGCAGGAATGGAAACATTCAAAGAAGAAAAAAATAAACCTTCGTAAAAAAACTTAGAAAAATTGGATACGACCACATCAATATTTTTAAACATATCCATAATTATTCAGATAATTGTTTTCATCGCTTTAATCTATCTTGTAGTCTCGATGATTAAAATAATTAAAGGTCTGACAGACAAAGTTGATTCTTTACAGACTGATTTTGATAATTTCAAGACTAAAGTTGACCCTGCTATTGATGAATCACTTATTCTTCTTAAAAAGGTGAACAAGGTTGCAGATAAAATTGACAATAATATTGAAACTTTCAAATCTGCGGTAGATAAAGTCAAAAATACTTCGTCTGAAATTATGGATTTTGCCCTCACTGTTAAGAGAAAAGTGGAACCTTCAGTAATGAATTATGTAACCGCATTTAATGCATTTTCAAAAGGTACACAGGTTTTTTTCAACAAGTTGAAATCTGATAAGGAAAGGATAGAGCCTGCCGAGGAGAATTATTTGTTTGATGAACATTTAGAGACCAATAATGATACACCGGTTGATTTTGAAAATGAATTCAAAGACATTAATAAAGAACTGAACGAGGTGAGGAAAAAACTCGAGGAAATGAAGAAAGTATGATTTTTTGTGCCCTCAAGACGAGGGCACAAAATCATTATATTTTTAAATCAATTGAAACCGGACAATGGTCACTTCCCATAACTTCGCTATGAATATCCGAAGAAGTTACATTATTAAGAAAATCATTTGATATCATAAAATAATCAATTCTCCACCCGACATTTCGTTCTCTCGACCTTGTAACCATATCCCAGTATGTATAACGTTCTCCCTCTTTATGATATTTTCTATATACATCAGTATAACCGAGATTAATAATTTTATCTATCCAGGCACGCTCATCAGGTAAAAATCCAGTATTATTTTTATTCTCTTCAGGTCTTGCCAAATCAATTTCTTTGTGTGCAGTATTATAATCTCCAGTCACTATTATACCTTTCTTGTCTTTATATTTTTTCTCAATGAAAAAGAATAGTTCATCATAAAAATCCAGTTTATATTTAACTCTTTCAGGTCCTCTCCCTCCATTCGGAAAATATACATTAGCAAGTACGAATTTTTCGTATTCAGTGAAAATAACTCTTCCTTCTTTATCAAAATCAGGATTATTAATGCCTTTTATAACGTTTTTGGGAGCTATTTTAGAAATAGTGGATACACCTGAATAACCTTTTTTTTCTGCCGAAAACCAGTGTGATTCATATCCCTTTATTTCTTTTAATTCGTCCGGCAATTGTTCGTATTGAGCCTTCGTTTCCTGAACACATATAATATCACCTCCGCTTTTTTCCAGCCATTCCAGAAATCCTTTTTTATGTATTGCCCTGATTCCGTTAACATTCCAGCTGTAAATTCTGATAGTCTTCGTTTTTTGCATAATTATTATTTTTATAATTATATTAAAAACATAGTAAACATACAATTTAATTATTCTTCAGTTCAAATATTGCAATGGTATTGTCTTATCTTTAAATAATTAAAACGCACGTATATTAAATTAATATGCATTACTCATTTTTAACATCAAGGTCACTAAAATTTACACGAAATATTTCCGCAGGGAATCAATAATAAGGTATTGTCTCAAAAGTTGACATCACGAAATTTTTTCAGGATCTAATTAAGGAAAACAAACAGGATTTTGAGATACCGAAATAAATTCGAAATGAAAAGCAGGGCGTTTAAATACTTTTAGGACAGCACAAAAAATTTTACAATAATTAATATTACCAATATTTAATTTTTTCGATATAATGACAGATGGTTTTATCGAGTACGTGTGGTTCGGGTTATGCATAAATAATTTTAAGAATAATTTGAATTTACAAGGTCAGAGTTCAGGGAAAGTGATGATTTAATAAAACATTCTTATCAAGCAGGATTAATTCCATTTTATTTAAATATAAACTGAAGTAATTTTGCTTATAACAAAAAGAAAATATGGGTATACATAAACTTGATTCTTTTTTTAACCCTAAGAGGATAGCTTTAATCGGGGTTACAATAAATCCGAACGGCGTCGGAGGCAAAACTTTAACAAATCTGGTAGGGAGCGGATTTAAGGGTGTGGTATATCCCGTTAATCCGACGAGCGAAGCAGTTCTGGGTATTCAGTGTTATCCGAACCTGAAATCTTTACCAAAAGAAGCAGACCTTGCGGTTATTTGCAATGCAACTGAAAAGGTACCGGAAACCGTAAAAGAGTGCGGTGATAATGGTATTAATAATATAATTATTATGACTGCAGGATTTAAAGAAACCGGAGAAAAAGGCAAAAAACTCGAGGAGAAAATACTGGAATATAAAAAGTCATTTGAAGATATGCGGATATTGGGACCAAACTGTTTAGGTCTGATCGTGCCTTCTATGAATCTCAATGTGAGTTTTGCATCCGGAATGCCTAAGCAGGGGAATATTGCATTTATATCGCAATCAGGGGCATTATGCACATCAATACTCGACTGGGCAATAGAGAGAAATATAGGATTTTCATATTTTCTTTCGATTGGTAATGCACTTGATGTTGATTTTGCAGATTTAATAGATTTTCTCGGAGAAGATGAAAAAACTAAATCAATAATTCTTTATATAGAATCAATAACAAATGCACGGAAATTTATTACCGCTGCCCGTTCATTTGCAAGGTCGAAACCCATTGTGGCATATAAAGCGGGAAGATATCCCGAATCGGCAGAAGTTGCCGCTTCGCATACAGGGGCACTTACCTCCGAAGATGCTATTTATGATGCCGCATTTCAGCGTACCGGAATTACACGTGTTTATGATATAGGTGAAATATTTGATATAACAGAACTAATCAGCAAGAATAAAATGCCTGACGGTTCGAACCTTGGAATTGTAACCAATGCAGGAGGACCTGCTGTTATGGCAACAGATACATTATTTGAAGAAAACGGTAACCTTGCAAAATTTGAAGAAAGCACTTTAAATGAATTAAAAAAATCACTTCCTCCTTCGGCGGCGATTAATAACCCTGTTGACGTTCTTGGGGATGCACCAGCAAAAAGAGTTACAAAAACAGCGGAAATCGTAATAAAAGATAAGAATGTTGATGCTTTACTGGTGATAATTACTCCACAGTCAATGACTAACCCGACTGCGATTGCTAAAGGAATTTGCAATTTATCCGAGACGAACAGAAAACCTATTCTTGCTGCTTATCTTGGCGGTGAAAAAATGAAAGAGGGCTTAAATATATTAAGAGATTCGGGGATAGCTGCTTATTCAACTCCGGAACAGGCTGTAACAGCTTTTATGATACTCGTAGATTACTCAAGAAATCTAATGAGTCTTTATGAAACTCCCAGAGATATACCTGTTGATTTTACGCTCGACAGAACTAAAATCAGAAAAGATTTTAATTCCTTAATAAATGAGAACAACAGTACATTATCTGAGGGGTTATCCAAAAAGGTACTGAAAAGTTACGGTATTCCAGTCACATCACCGGAAATTGCGAACAATGAAGACGAAGCACTCCGGTTTGCAGGGAAGATCGGATATCCTGTTGTATTAAAAATACATTCACCTGATATTACTCATAAAACTGATGTCGGAGGTGTTATGTTAAATCTTAATAGTGAGAGTTCGGTAAGGTTTGCATTCAATGATATTCTGAAAAATGTTAAACGGAAAAATCCCAAAGCGAAAATACAAGGCGTAACAGTTCAGAAAATGGTTAAAGAAAAAGATTCGGTCGAGTTAATACTGGGTATAAAGAAGGACAAGATTTTCGGAACCACAATCATGATAGGAACCGGGGGGATTTATGCCGAACTGTTCAAGGACAGAGCAATTGGATTTCCACCTCTCAACGAAAAACTTGCATTGAAAATGATAGAGTCTCTGAAAATATTTCCCCTGCTAAAAGGATACAGAGGAAAAAGACCCGTGAATATGGAGAAATTAATTGAAGTATTAATTCGCATTTCATATCTCGCCGCAGATTTTCCTGAAATAAAAGAACTTGATATTAATCCTTTACTGGCATTTAAAAAAGAAACTATCGCCGTAGATGCAAGGATTATTATTGATAAAGAAGTAATAAATAAACCATCAAAACCTTATTCACATCTTGCTTTACGTCCTTATCCGGAAGAATATATAAAGAAAATCAAGTTAAAAGACGGTTCCGAGGTAATATTAAGGCCAATAAAACCTGAAGATGAACCTTTATGGATGGACCTGCTTGCCGGCTGCTCAAAGGAATCCATTTATTCAAGATTCAGATATTTTTTTCACTGGCAGTCACACGAAGTAGCCACAAGATATTGTTATATAGATTACGACAGGGAAATTGCAATCGTTGCCGAAATAACCGAAAAAAACAAGAAAAAATTAATCGGTGTAGGAAGGTTAATAGCAGACCCTGACCACGAGTCTGTTGAATATGCCATATTAATAAGTGATGAATATCAGAACAGGGATTTAGGCGGAATAATAACTGATTACTGTTTTGAAATTGCAAAGAAATGGGGATTGAAAAAAATTGTTGCACAGACGACAACTGATAATTCACGAATGATATCGGTATTCAGAAAACGAGGGTTCGAAATATTCCCCGACCTTTCAAGTTCTCTGGTTGATGTTTCAAAATCTCTCGTGTAAATTTTATTTAAATCTTTATTTGAAATTTTAATAAAAAATTCTTATCTTATCAGAAAAGTATATTTATGATATCCAGATTTGAATATCACCTTCTTGAAAAAGCCGAGAATTTTTATCTGGCATCTGAAATTCTCGAATGTTTTAAAAACAGAATCGCTCCTTCATCTTCTTTATTACAGCGGCTATACGGAGTTTATAAAGCGGATACAATTAACAAACAGATAAGTGATTATTTTGCCGAACATTCTATTCCAGAAGGTAAAAAGCCGAGAATACACGACTCGAGTGCACCAATCGAAATTACAAATGCCAGAAAATCTCTTGAAGAGGATAAAAATTATCTAAATATTCAATATTATCTTTTAAAGAATAAAATTCCCGAATTACTTGATTTGAGTTTGCTGTACGGACAATATTCGGAATACATCAGGGAGATATACGGAAAATTCAACGAATTGGGATTGAAAAGGAAATGCGGATTACCGGCTTCTTCTCATCTTAACAGAGTAGGCGGGGTTTCAGTAAAACTGAATTTCAATCTGCCCGGTTACTACGAATACGGTGCTATTGCCGCTATTCACGATACTATCGAAGATTTATTTCCTATTATACTCGACGGGAAAGCACAAAGATATAATTTCAACCGCTATAAGGAGTTCATTGATATATTTATACCTGAAAATCTTCAGCATCCGATTAAAATTCTTACTAACCATTATAATATGCTGATATCGAATATTGTCAGGGAGTTCAAGGATAACGACCTGGTAGTGAACAAAAAGAATGTTATTGAACATCTAAAATCACTGATGGACAGAGAATATGATGAACTCGACACATATATAAGGCAAATGTATACAATATTAGTTGACGAAGATTTAGACAATAAGAAAGATATAATTGAATACATAAGGTGGAAATGCTATATAGAATTGTATCTACAGGGAATAACAGAATCTTCAATTGCTACCCGCGATTTCAGGCTCTTCGAAATAAAGGGAGTTGACCTGTCCGATAACGCACACGGCAAAGATGCTCTATCACTCGGAGGCAGAATTAGAAATATAAACAAAAGTGTAAGTTGGGCAAACTACGGATACGGGATGCACACCACTTGGCAGCCGTTAAACAATCACATACAGGAATGTATGGAAGATTCATTTCTGTCGTCAGAAGTAATCATTTTGAGAGATTTACTTCAGCCACAGTCGAGTATGGATTTCATAATGTCTTCGCTGATAATTTTTTCAAAACTTGAGAATGTTTTTTACATATCAGAAAACATCAGAGAACAAAACTGAGTAAAAAATCAACAGGAAGCGTTAAACATATAACATTATTTTTTATTTAGACAAACAACTGAATTTTCTATTGTCAACAGTCAGGTCATCAAAAAGTAAATTTCTAATTTGAAATAATATAATTATTTTATTTTTAAAAAGTTAATCCAACAATTATGATACATTCCGGTTTTGATAAATTATTCTATCCAAAATCAATCGCCGTAATAGGTGCTTCTTCAAAAAAGGGAACTTTAAGCTGGGAACTTATTAACAATCTTGTAAGATACGGATACAACGGGAAAATATTCCCGATAAATCCGAAAGCCGAAGTAATTCATTGTTTCAAGGTATATAAATCCGTTACAGAAATAAAAGATGATATTGACCTTGCAATAGTTATGGTTTCGAAGAATTATGTTCTAAGTGCAATCGACGACTGTTATATGAAGAAAATTAACTCGGTTGTTCTTATTACGGCGGGATTCAAAGAAACCGGGGAAGACGGTGCAAGTCTGGAGAAACAGTTAATGAAGAAAATTGAGAAGTATAAGATCAGGCTCATTGGTCCTAATTGCATGGGTTTGATTAATACGAGAAGCGATGTTAATATGAACGCAGTATTTGTAAAAGGTACTCCCGTAAAAGGCGGAATAGGTTTCATTTCACAAAGCGGTGCACTAGGCGCTGCGGTATTGGCAACGCTTGAAAAAAACGATATCGGTTTTTCTCAGTTTATCAGTATAGGAAATAAAGCTGATATTACGGAGAACGAAATATTAAACTACTGGAAAGATAATAATGATGTAAAAGTCATAACATTATATCTTGAATCTTTTGCTGACCCAAGGAAATTTCTGGAAATATCAAAGGAAGTTTCCAAGACAAAACCTGTTATCACTATAAAAGCAGCAAGGACAGCCAGCGGACAGAAAGCCGCCTCATCGCATACGGGAGCACTTGCAGGAGCCGAAGCGATTGTTAATACTGTATTCGAGCAGGCAGGTGTTATAAGAATGGATACGGTTGAAGATATGTTTGACCTTGCGAAAGCATTTGACAGAACTGTTATTCCGGAAGGGAAAAGGCTGGGAATTTTAACAAATGCAGGAGGTCCCGCAATACTTACGGTTGATGAAGCGGATAAATGGGGTCTCGATATACCTGTATTAAAGACTAACACAGTAAAAAAGTTAAAAGAAATTGCTCCGGAAGAAGCATCACTTAATAATCCTGTTGATTTACTTCCGCCTGCTACTGCTGAAATATACGGGAAAGCAACGGAAATAATGCTCGAAGATGAAAATATTGATGTACTAATAATAATATTAGGTCCTCCGCTTATGCTTGATACACTTGAGATAGCAAGAGCAATTAGCAATGCAACGAAAAAGTCACCAAAACCTTCGATTATAGTATTAATGTCACAGGATGAAAATATAGCAAAACTAAGTCAAATTGACCCAAGCCATCCTCCCATATTCAGCCGTGCAGAATCTGCAGCAAGATGTTTCGGGCTAATGTACAAATATGCGACATCAAGAATAAAAAAGGATAAAATGGTTTATGAACCAAAAGTAAATAAAAATAAAGTTAAAAAGATTCTGAACGACTTACCCAAAGGTAATTATTATCTGGATTTTATTGATATATATGAAATTTTGAAAAATTACGATTTGCCTGTTATAACTTCATATCTGGCGAAAAATGCTCAGGAATCGGTAATCATTGCCGAGAAAATGGGTTATCCTATAGTTATTAAAGCAATTGCAAAAGACCTGATACATAAAACCGATGCAGGCGGTGTGGTTGTGGACATTAAAAATACAGAGGAACTTGTAAATGCAGAGAATAAAGTTCTTTCAAAACTTAGAGAAAAAGAACTTGACAAAAACTTCGAAGGTTTTTTAATACAACCTTATATGAAAGGCGGCATCGAGACAATTTTTGGTGTTACAAAAGATAGAGGTGCGGGACATCTGATTATGTTCGGGCTTGGAGGTATATTTGTTGAAGTGCTCAAGGATGTAAGTTTCAGAATATTACCGATTGAGTATGATGATGCTTCGCAGATGGTAAAATCAATTAAAGGGTATAAAATTCTAGAAGGCATAAGAGGGAATCCTCCGGTTGATTTCGATTGTATTATAGAAAATATGCTTAAACTTTCGAAATTAGTTTCAGATTTTCCCGAAATATTAGAAATTGATTTTAATCCTTTCATTGTAAGTAATGACAGGAATAAGTTCAAAATACTTGATGCCAGAATTAAAGTAAGGTTATAATTTGCATATGAAAATATCAAAGGAATTCAGATGGGAAATGGGGCACAGAATACCTGAGCACGAGGGACTTTGTAAAAATGTGCACGGGCATTCATATAAAATGATAGTTGAAGTATCCGGGGAAATAGCGGAAAACGGAATGATAATTGATTTCTATGATTTTGGACAGATTATAAATCCCATAATCGAAAATTTAGACCATGCGTTTCTTTGCCAGAAAGGTGACGAATTGCTGATTGATTTTCTGAAAAATAATAATATGAAATATGTTGTTACAGATTTTCAGTCTACGGTTGAAAATATTTGTATTTATCTTGCAAATTTGACAGCGGGAAAAATTGATAGAAGTAAATATTCCAATATAAATGGGATATCAGTTAAAATTTTTGAAACTCCGAATTCCTATGCGGAGTATTCAACGGAATTATAATCTCATCATCGTATAAATAAATTCAAACTTTATATTTTTGAAATCAAATTCAACGCACTTCCTGCTTTAAACCATTCGATTTGCTGGATGTTGAAAGTGTGATTGAGATTAATAATTTCAACGGTACCGTCGGAATGGTTTATTGTTAAATGCAGGTTTTTATCTTCGTTGAATTCCGACAGGTCCAGTGTGAATTTATCATCTTCACGGATTTTTTCGTAATCATCGGTATTTACAAAAGTCAGAGGCAGCATTCCCTGTTTCTTAAGATTTGTCTCGTGTATTCTGGCAAATGATTTTACAATAATGACTTTTCCTCCGAGAAATCTCGGTTCCATTGCAGCGTGCTCTCTTGATGAACCTTCTCCGTAATTTTCTTCACCTACAACGAGCCAACCAATACCTCTTGATTTGTAATCTCGGGCAACTTTAGGTACTTCGTCGTAATTTCCGGTAAGAAGATTTTTAACGGAATTCATTTTATTGTTGAAGGCATTAATTGCACTGATAAACATATTGTTTGAAATATTATCAAGGTGACCTCTGTATTTAAGCCAGGGACCTGCCATTGATATATGGTCTGTTGTACATTTGCCCTTCACTTTTATGAGCAGTCTTAGGTCTGAAAAATCTTTTCTTAAATCAGGAGGGCTGAATGGTAATAAAATTTGGAGTCTGTTGCTGTTTGGGTCTATTTTTACTTCTATATGCGAACCATCTTCTTCTGGAGGTATATATTGGTCTTTACCGCTCAGGAATCCTTTCTCCGGTAATTCATTTCCTTTTGGTTCTGTCAATTTAACTTTCACTCCTTTTTCATTCACAAGTTCATCCGTGAACGGATTAAATGTTAATTTTCCTGCTAAAGCAAATGCGGTAACGATTTCAGGGGAAGCAACGAAAGAATGAGTTGCCGCGTTTCCGTCATTTCTTTTGGAAAAGTTCCTGTTGTAAGAAGTAATGATTGAATTTTTTTCTCCGTCTTTAACGTCGTGCCTTTTCCACTGACCGATGCAGGGTCCGCAGGCATTTGCGAGAACGAGCCCGCCGATTTTTGTAAATATATCAAGTTGACCGTCTCTTTCGATGGTGGCACGGATTTGTTCGGAGCCGGGCGTAATCGTGAATTCCGATTTCACTTTTAATCCTTTATCGAGTGCCTGTTTTGCAACTGAGGCGGCACGCTCCATATCTTCATAGGATGAATTCGTGCAACTTCCTATAAGAGCCACTTTCAATTCATCGGGATAGTTATTTTCAGCAACTGCATTTTTAAATTCCGATACAGAACGGGCTAAATCGGGTGTAAAAGGTCCGTTAATATGGGGTTCGAGTTCGGTTAGGTTAATTTCAATTATTTTATCATAGTAGTTTTCGGAGTTTTTGTCTGATTTCAGGAATTCTGATATTTCATTTGAGAGAGATGCAACTTCTTTTCTTCCTGTTGCTTTGAGATATCTTGATATGGTTTCATCATATTCAAAAACCGAAGTTGTTGCTCCGATTTCCGCTCCCATATTGCATATTGTTGCTTTGCCTGTACAGGATATTGTTCTTGTTCCTTCACCAAAATATTCTATTATAGAACCGGTTCCGCCTTTTACCGTTAGAATCCCGGCTAATTTTAAAATTACATCCTTTGGTGAAGTCCAGCCGGACATTTTTCCCGTCAGATGTACTCCAATAATTTTAGGAAATTTAAGTTCCCAGGGAAAACCTGCCATAACATCAACTGCGTCTGCACCTCCGACGCCTATTGCGAGCATTCCGACCCCTCCTGCATTCGGTGTATGTGAGTCTGTACCTATTATCATTCCGCCGGGGAATGCATAATTTTCGAGCACAACCTGATGAATTATTCCTGCTCCCGGCTTCCAGAATCCGATACCGTATTTTCTCGATGCAGATTCAAGAAAATTAAAGACTTCTTTATTGTCTGAAAGTGCCCTGTTCAAATCATTTTCAGAACCTTTTTCAGCGAGAATCAAATGGTCGCAGTGAACTGTTGAAGGTACTTTTACTTTCGGAATACCTGCGGAGATAAACTGCAGCAGAGCCATTTGTGCTGTTGCATCCTGCATCGCTACTCTGTCAGGTCTGAAATTTACAAAATCTTTTCCGCGGTAATAATTTTCAGGATTGTTGTTCCATAAATGGCTGAATAAAATTTTTTCCGAATATGTCAAAGGACGGTTCAGAAAATCACATGCTTCGATTATTTTTTTTCTTATATTTGAATATACTTTATGAATCAATTCCAAATCAAATAACATTTTTATTCTCCTTGTAATGATTTTAATTTTTCTTTTAATTCTGAGGGATTATCGACAGGTTTCTCGCATTTATAATCATAGCAAATAAAAACTTTTTCTTCATTTATATTATAAGTTGCCAGTTTATTAACACTTTTCGAAGATTCGGTATCGGCGTACATCAGAATTTTTCCCGGAATATATTCTTCATTTATAACCTTTTTGAATTCAAGTGTATTTTCTTTATTTCCCGAAATAATAATTTCGTAAAACGGATTCAGATATAAAAGGAGCGAGAAAATTGCCTGCGGATATGAAAAAGGATTTGACTCTATTTCTTCATAAAAGAATTCGAGTGACTTCATTGCTTTTTCCCTGTATAATTTATTTTCTGCAGCGGAATTCAGTTTGATTAGATTCTCGATCATAACGGAATTTCCCGAAGGTAATGCACCGTCGTAAAGTTCTTTTACTCTAAGAATAACATCGCTTCGGTTTTCTTCCGTATCGAAAAATCCGCCGTATTCATTGTCAAAAAATAATTCAACCGCTTTGTCTGTGAGTTCTATAGCATTATCGAGATATTTTATTTGAAAAGATGATTCGTACAATGTAATCAGACCTTTTACAAGGAAAGCATAATCTTCAAGTGTTCCGGAGAATTTAATCTCTCCGTCCTTGTACCTGTGGTATAAAATGTCTTTCTGAATAAGATTGTTCAGTAAAAAGTCTGCGGTTTTTATTGCAATATCAAGATATTTGCGGTTTTGTGTTATCCGGTATGCATTTGCAAGAGAATTCAACATGAGGCCGTTTTGTGATGTAAGAATTTTGTCGTCGAGTCCGGGTCTTATACGTTTGTCCCGAACGGTTTTTATTTTATTTATTGAGTCTTCAAGGATTAATTTAATTTCTTCAGGTGATTTATTGAATTCCTTTGACGCTTCAAATATGTCGTTCGCTATATGCAGTACGTTTCGTTTGCCGAAAACGGAATGCGGGTCATTAAGAGTATTGCCTTCGTATTTTATTCCGAAAATATATGTAAAAATTATAAATTCGTCTTTTTCAAGAATTTCGTTTAGTTCATCCTGTTCCCACATATAAAAATATCCTTCGGCTTTTTCCGTTTGTGAAATGTCAGTAAAACTTTCGGCATCTTCAGCAGAGCAAAAACCTCCGCTTCCGTTATATAATTTCTCGATTGAATATCCAAGTGTTTTTTCTGCACATTCCAGTAAGGTTATGTTTCTCGTAATAAGGTAAGTATCAAGGAGTGTATCAGTGATAAGTGCCTGGTCATAAAGCATTTTTTCAAAATGAGGTACCCGCCAGAATTTATCGACGGAATATCTGTGAAAACCCCCATCAATATGGTCGAATATACCCCCCCTGTAAATTTTTAATAATGTGTATGTAACCATATCGAGTGCTTCGGTGTTTCCAGACAGGCGGTAATATTTCAGCAGGAAATTTAATAAAGAAGGTCTGGGGAATTTATTGCCCTGACCGAAGCCTCCGTTTTCATAATCAAATATTCTCAGAGCGGTTTTAAAGCATTCTTCCGAAACTTCTTTCTTCAGAATATCGTCTGATATAAAGGGAGTTTTAGTTATTCTCTGATTTAAAATTCCGAATATTTTATCGCTGCTTTCAAGCAATTCACTTTGTTTTTCCTTCCAGAGATTATTTATCTGAATGAAAATGTCTTCGATGCCTGCTCTTCCGTATTTTGCTTTCGGTGGTATATAAGTTGCACCGTAAAAAGGTTTAAGGTGCGGAGTCAGAAACATATTCATCGGCCATCCGCCTGAACCTGTAATTGACTGAAGTGCCGTCATATAAATTTTATCTATCTCGGGTAATTCTTCCCTGTCGACTTTTACATTAATGAAGTATTCATTCATTAATTCCGCAATCTGCCGGTTTTCAAAACATTCCCTTTTCATAACGTGGCACCAGTAGCATGTAGAATACCCGATGGATAGAAAAATCGGTTTATTTTCGGATTTAGAACGAGAAAAAGCTTCGTTTCCCCACGGATACCAGTCAACGGGATTATAAGCATGCTGCTGTAAATATGGACTTTTTTCGTTTATCAGTCTGTTCGGTTTTTGCATTAATTATTTTTTAAGAAATTTGTTATCCGCATTTCCAGAAACTGTTCAAAATCATAATCTTCATATTCTTTTATTTCCTTAAACATTTTACCTGCTTGTTCGTAATTACCCTGTCTGTGGTGTATTTTCGCAAGTTCGAAATATGAATGGGGTATAAGCCATTTTTCGGATTTTGGTTTTGTCTTTACTGCTTTATTGAACAATGCTATGGCTTTTTCAGTATTCTTTAATTCTACCATCAATCTTCCGTATTCATAATAATATCTTACCAGTCCGTCATCGTCGCGGTTATTTAGTTTGCCTGAATTTTCAATGTATTCGAAAATGTTTTTTGAGTTTTCATATTGTCTGGAATCTTTATAATTCATTGCAATAACATTCAGAGAATCAAGAGTGTTTATTGGTTTGCTCACCCGGTCTTTTGCAAGTCTGTAGAATAATTTTTCTGTCTCACCGGTTCTTTCTTTGATAAAATCTGTCCTGACTCTGTTGTAATATTTTAATGCTTTGTTTCTGTTACCTGACATTTCACAACTAACTCCGAGTGTAAACATAGAAATATTTATCTTGTCTTTTTCATCTGTCAGTCCTGCGAATTCCTCAAGGCATTTAACAGCATTAGGAAAATCATTTAAACTGAAATATGCATTTCCCATCAGGGATAATGTCGTTTTACGCATATATTTCGTCATATCATAAGAATTTAAACTAAGTGCCTTGTTAAAATATTGAATTGCAGAACTCGTATTCCCGCCCTGGACCAGAATAAGTCCATAAAGTGCATTAAAAAAAGGACTGTTCGGATACGATTCAGCTAAACCCTTTGCATATTGTGATGCCTCTATATTCCATAAATCGCGTTCTCTTATTGAAAATATCGCCAGATATGCTTTTGCTTCAACTTTTGTAAGTTTACCGTTATCCATTGCTTTCCTTAAAAATTCTCTTCCGTCGTTAATATTTCCCCTGAATCCTATTATTTCCAGAAGCCATTTGAATTTTTCGGGAACATAACCAATAGCGATTTTGAACAGACCAACTCCCATATAAGCGTCATAATAACCCGGATTCAGTTCAATTACTTTGTTTAATGTTTTGTATCCGTCATTGCCGTTTGATGCAGCGCGTATAAGATTTTTATTAAGGATAAGCATTAAAAGAGAACGGTAGCTGTGCATCTGACCTTTTATGAATAATGCGTCAATATTTTTATTATTTTTATCGAGTTCGAGTTCACATTTATCCAGTACCATATCGGATTTATCAATGAATTCATCGTATTTTTCTTCTTTTTGAGTCACAACCGACTCGTAAAAACTCATCAGGGATTCGTAAAATATCCCTTTCAAATCACGTGGATATTTTTTCTGTGCTTCTTTAAATTTATCTTTCGCTGCGGGAAAGTTAACATTATACAGATAATTCAGTCCGTCCATTATAATCCTGTCAACGTCCGATATATTAGCATATATTTCAGAGGTCCCGAAATGTGTCAGGAGAAATAATAATATAAAAAGTAATTTAAATTTAAATTTCATATATAATTCAGTTAATTCTTACTCCTGCAATTTAAAACAATTTTACCAAATTATAAATTCATCAAATTATGATTATATTTGGATATTATGAAATGGTTACGAGGTGTTAGCCACATCCGAGAATGTTTAAATCTATCACGAAATAAGGGGCTTTAACGGATTTCGGCTTTTAAGAGAATGAGAATAATGAAAGAAGTTATAATCAGCCGGAACATTTATTTCCTGAAAGTGTTCTTCTATCCTATGTTACATAAGCAGGTTTATCTGCTTATGTAATGATAAATTGGGAAGATGTTAAATAGGTAAAAATAACTCCCTAAAATTATTTAATTTATGCTTAACGGATTAACTTTTTTTTCAATATACACTTTTATATTTTAATATATTAATTAACTAAAACAGTACTATATGTCAAAAGTTATTTTCGAAATTAAATATTCAGTAAAAGGGGATAAAAAAGATGAATATTTATCTGTCGTTGCCAGTTTAAAAGAGTCAATTTCGAATCATTTTAATATCCAGTATTTCGTACTAAGAAATAAAAAGCCTGATAATGTTTTTTCAGAATTATTTATATTTGAAGATGAAGAGCAGTTTGACTCTTTTGAGGACAATCAGCCTGAAGAAATTCAGAATATTATGAACAGGTTATACGATGAATTTATAGAGAACGGGAGTATATCTTACATTACGAAGTATGAAATATAAATATTTTTAGAATTTGTCAGAGAAATCGTTTATAAAAGATATATTCAGGTCAAAAGAAAGTTATAACCTGAAATCGGGTAAACTTATCAAATTACTGATAGGAATCATTACTGTATTTATTTTAAGTCTTCTACTCCCTTCTTACCAGAGTATGGATGTTGAATTTGAATTAGGCAGTGTATGGAACAAAGAAGATTTGATAGCACCGTTTTCTTTTCCTGTCTACAAAGATGATAAGGAATATGAAATGGAGAAAAAGCAGGTTATACTGAATATCAATCCGATTTTTCTCGAAGTGGATAATTTGCAAAATATAATGTCACAGTTTGACAGTCTTAAAAGCTACATTGAAAAAATCATATCGGAAAGTTCGGTCCTCGAAAAGAGGCAGCAGCAGATAGATTTTAATCCTGTTGAAAAATATATAACGGATAAATTTCAGTTTGATATAAATGTTAATCAGTTATTAACTCTCCTGGAAATATACAATAAAAGTAATGAACAAATATCTCTGATTAATTTCAATGAATTGCTTAATACAATCAGAAAGAATCTGGTTGAAGTCAATCAGTTGAAAATAATTAATATTAGTAAAAATGAAATAACATCAGATAAAATATCAATAAAAAGAGAATCCGAGAAGATTCAGATACTTGAGAATACAGACAAAATATTAGATAAAACCGAAGCGGTAAATTATTTCAGCAGTTTGATTTTTCAGTCACTGAATGATACAAATTTGAAATTAATGATAACCGGTATAGGGTACAGGTACATAGCGGAAAATCTTATTTACGATAAAAGTCTTACTGAACTTGAAATACAAAGCAGGATTGAACAGATACCTAAAACAATCGGCATAGTACAAGAAAATGAGAGGATTGTCAGCAAACACGACCCTATAAACAGGGTTACAAAATTGAAACTTGAGTCGTATAAGAAAATCAGGCTTGAGAGATTCGGCGTGCAGGATTTTGTTAAACAATACATAGGAAGAATATTAACCGCCTTTATATTACTTACAATACTTGCGATATTTCTTTACTACATGCGAATCAGGATTTTCAATGATAATTATAAGTTAATTTTAATATCTTCATTAATTATTATAGAGTCTGTATTTGCATATCTGAGTATGCAGTTGAAAATCGAATATCCTCTTGAACTTCTTATTTTTGTATCTGTTTCCTCGATTATGCTGACTATACTTTTCGATTCAAGGTTAGCATTTTTTACAGTAGTAATAATAGTTTTTATTACTGCATCAATAAGGGGAGGTGATTTTGCAGTAGCTTTCATAGGATTTTGCGGTTCGGTGCTTGCTATTTTCAGTGTTCGGGATATTAAAAACAGGTCTCAGATATTCCGGTCGGCTTATTTTATATTTGCAGGATACACGATAGCGATTTTTGCAATAGGGTTTGATAAAATAGATTACACAAAAAATATTGTTTCGAATTTAATCTTCGGCGGTTTAAATGCAATCATGTCTCCGATAGTTGCCTATGGTCTTTTGATTTTTTATGAAAAGACATTCAGGATTACAACTGATTTAACATTGCTTGAACTTGCAGATTTCAATCATCCGCTTCTGAAAAAATTATCCGCATTATCACCCGGTACTTTTCACCACAGTGTTGTAATGGGTAATATGGCGGAAGCAGCGGCAGAATCTATCGGGGCTAACAGGATTCTCGCACGGGTAGGATGCTATTATCACGATATAGGCAAGACGTTAAAACCTGAATATTTCGTGGAAAACCAACTTGACAGGAAAAGCAAACACGAGAATCTTAATCCGAATATCAGCGCCAAGGTTATTATTTCTCACGTCAAGGAGGGAATTGAACTTGCAAAAGAGCACAAACTTCCGAAAGAGGTGATAGATTTTATTCCAATGCACCACGGAACAACTCTCGTATCATATTTCTATCACAAGGCAAAATCCCTTATGGATGAAGAGAAAGAAAACATATCCGATTACATCTATCGTTATCCGGGTCCGAAACCGCAGACAAAAGAAACAGGAATTGCAATGCTTGCCGATACAATCGAAGCATCGACGAGGATTATCGAGGACCCTACTCTGAATAAACTCGAGGAGAAAATTGACGAAGTTATTAAGAGGAGGTTCGCCGAAGGTGAACTCGATGAATGTGATTTAACTTTAAAGGATTTAACCAAAATAAAAATTGCTTTCCTGAAAATTCTTGTCGGAATTCATCATCAGAGAATTAAATATCCCGAAGACGAAATGAAAGAAAAACCTAAATCGCTCTTCGATAACGAATAAATGGATGATTTTGATTCCAAGCTAAAAATGTTTAATCTCTTTCTGAGAACGGAAAAAAATCTTTCCGATAATTCGGTAATTTCTTACAATTCGGATATAACAAAATTTTTTTCTTTTCTGAAAGAAAAAACTTCCGTGAAAAATATTGATTCTGTCTCGGAAGATAATGTAAGGATATATATTACTTATCTGAGAAAAACTTTATCAAAGACGGAGAATTATTTTTCGGAAAAATCAATTAACAGGTATTTATCTTCCTTAAAATCCTTTTTTAAATTTCTCGAATCGGAAAAACTTGTCGAAACTAATGTAACGGAAAATGTAGAATTGGCAAGAGTTTCCAGAACTTTGCCCGAATGCCTTTCTTATGATGAAATTGATAAACTGTTGTCGCAGCCTGACACAACACAAAAACTTGAACTGAGGGATAAAGCTTTAATGGAGCTTATGTATGCCGCGGGTTTGAGAGTAAGCGAAGTATTGAATCTGGAGGTATCGAATGTCTATTTTAATGAAGGTTACGTCAGAATATTCGGAAAAGGTTCAAAGGAAAGGATTGTTCCAGTTAACGAAACTGCACTTCGGTGGATAAACGAATACATTAATATCTGCAGAAATATTATTAAGAATGAAAAATCTGGCGGTATTCTTTTTCTGAACCACAGGGGGAGAAAGATGTCAAGGATGGCAGTATGGGACATAATTAAAAAATATACTTTGAGGTCAGGAATAGAAAAATCAGTACATCCACACACCCTGCGTCATTCATTTGCGACACATCTGCTGGAAGGCGGTGCGGATATTCGAATAATTCAGGAACTGCTCGGACATTCCGATATTTCCACTACACAGATTTACACTCACGTTGAAAAGGAATATTTAATCGAGGTACACAAAACATTTCATCCGAGAGCATAAAAGTGTATTCAGTCGAATTCAAAAATATTACAAAGCGTTTCGGAAACCTGACAGCAAATGATAATATTTCACTTTCGATAAAAAGCAATTCCGTGCACTGCATTCTGGGGGAAAACGGGGCAGGGAAATCAACTCTTATGAAAATTCTTTTTGGTGTATATAAACAGGATTCGGGTGAGATATATATCAAAGGAAAGAAAATCAGTTTCAATTCTCCGCTTGATGCGATTGATTCGGGAATCGGGATGCTGTATCAGCATTTTATGCTGATTGATGATTTTACCGTAATGGAAAATGTAATACTCGGAAAGGAATTAACAGCAGGTCTGAAACTGAATTTTCCGAAAATAAGAAAAGCACTTCTCGAAATAATCGGGAGATATAATTTAAACGTTGAATTAGACAGGAAAGTATCGGATTTGAGTATAAGTGAGCAGCAGAAAGTCGAACTGCTCAAGATTCTTTACAGGGATTCCGGTATAATTATTCTTGATGAACCTACGGCGGTGTTATCTCCCGTTGAGGTTTATGAATTTTTTAATATCGTCAGAAATTTTATTAAAGACGGAAGGACAGTTTTGCTCATTACACACAAACTTGCTGAAGTTAAAGAAATTGCTGAAACGGTTACGGTTTTAAGGAAAGGAAAAAATGTATATGAAACTGAAAGAAAAAAACTCGATATAGGAGAATTAAGCAGGCAGATAATCGGTGATATTTTCCCAAAAGAAAAAATAAAGGAGGAAGATATAGAGTATATTTCAGGAAAGCAAAAAAAACCTGCCTGTGTAGTTAAACTTGAAAGAATATCTTACTCCGAAAAGGGAAAGAATATTTTGAATAATTTTGAACTTAATATTAACGAAGGTGAAATTATTGGAGTCTGCGGTGTTGAAGGCAACGGTCAAAACGAAATAACGGATATACTTACAGGCATTATTAAAAATTATAAAGGAGAATACGAGAGGAAAACGGATAATATATCCGTCGTTCCCGATGACAGATTGAAGAAAGGAATGATTAAAGAGTTTTCTGTCGGTGAAAGTATATTGTTGAGGAAAAAAGGCGAGAATAAAATCACGCAGAAGAGGGCTTTATACAGGGAGAATGAAATAAAGAAAATGTATGATATTATGATACCGTATCCGGGTTGCCCGATGGCAAAACTGTCAGGTGGCAATCAGCAGAAGGCAATTGTGGCAAGGGAAATACAACTTGATAGCAAGTTTATTATATTTTCACATCCTACGAGAGGAGTTGACATTAAAGCATCATCATTCATTTATAATAAAATCATCGGGGAAAAAAACAAAGGCAATGCCATCTTACTTATTTCATCTGACGTTGACGAATTGATTTTTCTCTCCGACAGGATTGTTATATTATACAAAGGGAGAATTTTAAAAGAATATACGAAAGAAGAAATTGGCAAATCTCTTGAAACCGGAAGGATGAAATTTCTCGAAGAAGTCGGAAAATATATGATAGGGATAACAGAATGAAAAGAAAACTGATTAAAAATATTACTTCGGTTTTTCTTTCCGTTCTTGTGACTCTGTTCATTACCGCATTACTTTTAATAATCGTAGGAAGGAATCCTGTTGAAGTCTTTTCGATGATGTTTTATGATGTGTTTGCAAGCGGCTACGGGCTCGGGCAGGCATTCTTTAAAGCAACGCCGCTGATTTTCTGCAGTACAGGGCTTGCAATATGCTTCCACGCATCGCTTTTTAATATCGGTGCGGAAGGACAGTTGAATGCGGGAGCTTTTGCAATCGCCGTGTCATCGGTAGTTTTTTCCTTTCTGCCTGTGTGGCTGCTGCTTCCTGTGAGTTTACTTGCGGGTTTTTTTGTGAGCGGAATATTCGGACTTATTCCTGCATACATTAAAATTAAAAAAGGTGTCAGCGAAGTTATAACAACCATTATGCTGAATTTTATTGTGATGGCTGTCATAAATTATCTGCTGATTAATTTCTTTGCGGTGAAGGCGACATTCAGGACAGAAAAAATTTCCGATTCATTAATGCTTCCCAAGTTCTCCGATTACACGGACTATTTTCAGGGCTCCTCGCTGAATCTAAGTTTTATAGTTTCGATTCTTTTTGCAATAATTGTCTTTTACGTAATTTACAAAACAAAATTCGGTTATCAGATACGTTCGGTCGGATTCAATCCCGTTGCCTCGAAATATCTCGGTATAAATGTTAATAAAACTACAATACTGGCATTTGTAATAGGTGCCGGAATCACTTCGCTCGTCGGATTAAATTATATAATGGGTTACAAGGGGTATTACGAATACGGATTTTCAAGCAACGTTGGATTCACTGCAATTGCCGTTGCTCTGCTCGCAAAAAATAATCCTGTCGGAATAATTTTTTCTGCTCTGCTGTTCGGTGTACTGGATTACGGAGGACTTGCGGTAAATACAATTGTACCAAAAGAAATTATGTTCGTTGTTCAGGCAATTGTTATACTTTCAATAATTTCAACAGACAAAATTGTTGAATCATTTTTTGAAAATAAAATACTGAAAATTGGAAATAATCTCGGGAATACTTAACATAGCGTTTCTGGCGCAGGTCTTGCGGTTGTTCACGCCTTATTATCTCGGTGCGAGTGCCGCAAATTTTTCCGAGCGCTCGGGCGTTGTTAATATTGCTATCGAGGGTTTTATGATTATTTCCGCAGTATCTTTCGCATTGATTACTCTCAGCACAGGGAATGTATTCTTTGCTTTGTTTGCAGCGATTGTGATAAACCTTCTGTTTGCGCTGCTTTTTGCGGCGTTCACTGTGAAGTTGAAAGTTAATATGATTGTCACGGGTGTCGGATTCAATCTTCTTATGGCGGGACTTGCAAAATTCCTGCTCGTACTGATTTATCAGAGTTCAAGCAATACTCCGAGATATGAGAGTTTGCCTACAATTCCCGTGATTAACACAATTCCCGTTATCGGTGAAGTGCTTGGGGATTACATTATCATTTTCACTTTTCTGCTTGTCATTATTTCGAATTTTATTTTATTTAAAACGAAATTTGGATTGCGCCTTCGTTCTGCAGGCGAGAATCCCGAAGCAGGAGAATCACTTGGAATCAAAATCAGAAATTACAGATTATACGGCACACTTATCTGCGGTTTTCTTTCGGCGCTGGGCGGTATATGGTTCGCTTCGACGCAGAATACATTCAGCGACGGAATGATTGCCGGCAGGGGATATATCGCACTTGCGGCAATGATAATCGGAAAGTGGAAGCCCGTCAATATTTTCTTCGCCTGCCTTATGTTTGCATTTTTTGAAGCGCTCGAATTCGTTCTGCAGATTTCCGGTACGTTCATTCCATCGCAGTTTATACAGGCACTGCCTTACATCATCACGATACTCGTCTTAATCGGAATCATTGGCAAAACAAAGCCACCCGCTGCAGACGGTATTCCGTATTAATATATTTGATTAAATTATTTTTTACAAAGGTGTCGCCACTACACGGCCGATTTTTATCTTCATTAATTTTTAAAAAGGTATCGCCGCTACGCGGCTGATTTATATGTTTGTTCATTTTTTTTCAAAGATTCCGCCGCTCCATGGCTTTTTATTTTTCTACATTCATTCGCACTGATAATTTAACATTTCTTATTTATCATTTATTTCGTATGTCTTCTCCCCAAAGCAATTTGCTGTTCAGTGTCTGGAAATAAGTTTTATTGATTCGTTTAACGACCTTTATATTATAATCTGCACGTTTTATTGTGAATTCCCCCGTTTTATTGAAATAATGAGATGTGTGCCCGTCGGCTGTTATTCGGAAGTTTTCTTTGCTTTTTACTTTTATTATTATGTTACCGTCGTCGGGAACGACTATTGGCCTAAAGTTCAGTGTGTGCGGACATATAGGTGTGATTAACAATACTTTGCTGTACGGACTAATAATCGGTCCTCCCGCAGAAAGAGAGTATCCCGTCGAACCAGTCGGCGAAGAGATTAATACGCCGTCCCCTAGAAAATTAACGACGTATTCATTCCTGTACATTATTTCAAGCTCTATAACCCTAATAGATTTGCTCTTATCAATCACAATCTCGTTAATTGCGTTCAGGACTTTACCGTTTTTTGATTTAGACTGAATCACGCACAAATCAATCACTTTGTAATTGCCGTTTTCAATATCGCTGATAAAATTTTCAATTTCCTCAGGTGACACCTCAGCCATAAATCCAAGCGCACCAAGATTGAGTCCCAAAACGGGAATTTGTTTTTTCCCGAGAAGTCTGACAGTATTTAAAAATGTTCCGTCGCCTCCGAGTGATATAAGAATATTAATATCAGATATTAATTTTTTAAAGATAAGAACCGCAATCTTTTTATAATCCTTATTAATTAATTTAATAAGATTTTTATCAACTGCGAAGTTGATTCCCTTATTCTGAAAATAATTAATTAATGAGTTTAATACAGGTCTTATATTTTTTTTATTTATATTTCCTGTGATTCCGTATCTCATTTTTCCTCTTCCGGTTTATCTTCGGGTTTCTCGTCGGGTTTGTTTTCACGTTTCTCTTCAGGTTTAGCTTCCTTAGGTTTATTCTTTTCCGCTGCGAAATTCAGCCTAAGATTAGTCAGTGCCTCCTGAAGAAATCTGTTTTCATCTTCGGTAAGATTTCCTTTGGTTTTTTCTTCAAGCATTTCGATGATGTCTATTGACATAGCGGCGGCTTCAAGGTCGGATTCCGTTTTGTTTGTAGCGGGATTCGGAATTTTTCCGAGATGAATCATAGTTTGCATCTGAAATGTGTAAAGAATCGAGTAGAACAGTTGAGTTGCTTTATCTTTTTCCATCGTTGATTATTTTTAATTTATCAATGTTAAATATAATAAAAGGTATTGAAATAATGAATAAAAAAACAGATAACACTTCCCAATCGCCGAAATTCCATTCAAATATCCCAGATAAATTGAACGCAATGAATGCGAGTATTGAGCCGAAAATCAGTTTTTTGAATTTATCATTACTTTCTCTGCGATACAATTTAATTTGCTTTATAAATAAGGTAATCATAAATCCGCAGTATCCGATAAAACCGAATAAACCCGTTGTAACAAGTATCATCATATAGTTATTGTGCATGTGGGAACCTTCTCCCGTGAATTCCGGCTGCCGGTACATTTTATAAACACCGATAAATTCATTATCACCCACTCCCGTCCAGATATGGTCGCTGAACATTTTTAAACCCGTTTTCCACATTATTAACCTCGGCTTGTTCGTCTCATGCTCGGGATTGAATGAGGATGTTAACCTTTCTTTTAACTGAGGAGGTGAGAATAAAAATATTGCAATTACAATTATAATTGTCGCAATAAGAGTCTTCCTGCTCATAAATAATCCTGTTATGATAAAACATACGATTACCGCAAGAATAACATTCCTCGAGAAAGTAAGGAATAATGAAATAAGAATCGGAAGCAGCAGAAAAGACAAAATTATTTTTTTATTTCTGAATTCTCTTCCTTTGATAAAAAGAAGGGGAATCAGCAGGACGAATACCAGCATTTTTACTTCGCCGGTCGTAATCGGATGTGAGAAGTATCCAAGTCTAGTGTCTATTATGTTTATTTCAAACCCTGCGTTTATATATTCGACCATAAATCTGACAATCTCGTATGTTGATATAACCGAGAAAACTATCAGCACGACAGTAATAATACTTTCAAGTTTTTTAGTTTTATCTGTGATATCAACTGATGCAACAAAAATCAACAGAAGCAATAACCTTTTTAGTCCTGCGAGCGCTCCTTCGGGTATTACGGCAAAAAAACGGGAGAGAATTTCGAAAATTACGTATATCAAGAGAAACAGGTAAACAAATTTAAGTTCAGGAAAAGAATGATTATTAAACGGATTTCTTTTCGTCATAACTAAATTGATAAGCCATAATCCGCCCCATATTCCGAATGATATTGATGCAACTGCTATCGAGAAACTGACTGCCGAGATATGGACTGCGAAAAAAATCAGAATAATATTCTCAATCCGGTGTTTATATTTTCCGTATTCCAATAATTTAACTGTTATTGTTTAAAAACTGCAAATCATATAATTTCTTATATACTCCGCTTTCTGCTTTTATGAGTTCATTGTGCGTTCCGGACTGAATTATTTTTCCTTCGCTTAATACAATTATCTTATCGGCATTAAGAACAGTAGAAAGTCGATGCGCAATCACAAGTGAAGTTCTGTTCGTCATTAATTTATCGAGTGCGTCCTGAACAAGAATTTCAGATTCGGAATCAAGAGAAGAAGTTGCCTCGTCGAGAATTAAGATTTGCGGGTTTCTAATCAGAGCCCGTGCTATTGAAAGTCTTTGTTTCTGACCGCCCGACAGTCTCAGACCTCTTTCCCCGATTACCGTGTCGAAACCTTTTTCTGTTTCCAGAATGAAATCGTATGAATTTGCATATTTGGTAATTTCAATCAGTTTTTCATCACTTATTCCTTCCGAGCCGAACAGAATATTATTTCTGATTGTGTCGTTGAATAATATTGTCTCCTGCGGAACTATGCCGACTAAATGTCTGACGGATTCAATTTTTATATCTTTAATATCAATTCCGTCTATGGTAATTCTTCCGGAAGTAACATCATAAAATCTTGCAATCAAATCCGCAAGCGTTGATTTACCTACACCCGAAGAACCGACTATTGCAATAACTTCAGACTTTTTTATTTCAAAGTTAATGTCCTGCAGTACAATTTTTTCAGGGGAATAATAGAATCCCACATTTTCGATTTGAATATTTTCCTTGAAGTCATTCAGTTCTATCGGATTATCGGATATTTTTATTTCTTCGGGGTAATCGAGAATTTCAAATATTCTGTTGCCCGATGCAATGGACTCCTGAATTCTGTTATTTACCGTGCTGAGATTTTTTATCGGAGTCATCAACTGAAACAATATAAAAAGAAATCCGAGAAATTCTTCAGGCTGCAAATTCTGATTTACGAGGATTTCATTTCCTCCGAACCAGATTATAAAAACGCCTGCAACGATAGATAATACTTCAGTAATAGGGGAAGTCAGTTCGTTAGTTTTTACGGTTTTAATTGTAAGCTTATAATGTGCTTCAGATTCGTTCTGAAAAATATCATTGCGATATTTTTCAGCACGGAATGCACGAATAATTTTTGCACCGTAAATCGTTTCCGTTATAATAGAAATTATATCCGACATTTTTTCCTGTACGCGCTGGCTTCTTCTGCGTAATGAAGAACCGATTTTTACGATTGCAAATATTGTAACGGGAAAAACAACTATGGACATAAGAGTTAATTGAAGACTGATGGATATCGCAAGTACCAAAAAAATTAAAATCAGAAGAGGGTCTTTTGTCAGATTGAAAAATGCGGCAGATATTCCTGACTGAACCGTATTCAGGTCACTCGTCATTCTCGAAATAAGATTTCCCGTTCTTTCCGATGTAAAATATCTTAGCGACAGTTTGTTTATTTTTTCGTACAGAGATATTCTCAAATCTCGCATCAGTCCTTTTTCAGAATACTGCATATAAAGCGACTGATAAAATCCAGTAATATTCTTTAGTATAAATGAAATGAGTATCAGAATGCATACCTTGTATAATGCGGCTAATTTTCCTTCCGAAAATATGAAAGACTCGAATGTATATTGTAATCTGGAGTATAGACCCGTTAGGTCTGTTTGGGTTGAAATTGTACTTTCGCCTCCGAAAAATAAAGTTTTTAGTAAGGGGATAGTAAGGTAAATTGATAATGCACTGAATATTGAAAAGAAAATTGATAAAATAACGGAAATGAATAAATATAATTTATATTTTTTCAGATAGGATAATATTCTGAGATATGTTTTCATTCCTGCTTCCCTTTGTTATTTTGCATTTCCCACATTTTCATATAAGTTAATGTATTAGTAATCATATCGAACATCGAGACCATGAACCCCTGCGGACCATCCATGAATCCTGATTTTAATATATAATGCTTTATAAAAGAAATGAATGGTCTGAATAACAAATCACTTAGATTTACTTTTTTTATTCCTGATTTTTCAATTGCCTGTAATGTTGAATATGAGTTGATTCTTGCTGCAAAATCCGATATCGAAGTAACCGTGTAATGCAGAATGTCGTTTTTCAGGAATCCCGTTTCGCCGTTAATTTCAAATCCTTCGTGAACAAGTTTCGGTCTGATGAAAGCGAATTCCTTTTTAAAAAGTCGTGTCTGATATCCGGGATACCATCCGCTGTGTTTAATCCATTTATTGAGAAAAAAACTTTTTCTCGGAATTCGGTAGCCCTTTATTTCATTGCTGTTTGATTTTATGACGGCTATTATTTCGTTTTTCAATTCTTCGGTAACTCTTTCATCAGCATCTAAAGATAGAATCCACTCACAGGAAGCGAGTTCCATAGCGTACCTTCTTTGTTCTGAATATCCTTCCCATTTTTTACTGAATATTTTATCTGTATATAATTTTGCTATATCAACTGTTCTGTCTTCGCTACCCGAATCCACCACGATAATCTCATCTGCCCATTTGATGCTTTCAAGGCAGTCCTTAATATCATTTTCTTCATCCCTGCATATTATAATTACCGAAAGCAATTAAAATTCATTTGATTAATAAAACACTAATTTACAAAATGCATATTAAACTTGTAATTGAAAAAATTGTATTTAGTTATTACTTTTGAATAAACAAATAATTACTTATGGCAATTAATATAAATAAATTCACGCTGAAATCACAGGAAGCAATTCAGGAAACACAGGCAATTGCTACCGAATATTCGAATCAGGTTATGGAACCCGAGCATCTGTTCGCGGGATTGCTAAGGGACAGAGAAGGACTTGTATCTTCAATCCTGACAAAACTTGATGCTGCAAAGGAAGAACTTGAAAAAGAGACATATAATATAATTAAAAGTTTTCCGCGGGTTAGCGGTGCGTCTGATATATCGGTATCGAAAAATTTGAATGATGTACTTGAAAATTCTCAGAAGGAAGCCGCTCAGATGAAAGATGATTACGTATCGGTAGAACATATTTTAATATCAATATCGAATACGGGAAAATCGAAAATCAAGGAATTACTTAAGAGAAAAGGTGTAACAAAGGACAGGATTTTGCTTGTATTGAAAGAAGTCAGAGGTTCAGGAAGAGTTACAGGACAAAATCCGGAAGATACATTTAATTCACTGCAGAGGTACGGAAGAAATCTCAACGAACTGGCGTCGAGAGGAAAACTTGACCCGGTAATAGGCAGGGAAGAGGAAATCAGGAGGGTATTGCAGGTATTATCGAGAAGGACGAAAAACAATCCTGTATTAATTGGCGAGCCGGGTGTAGGTAAGACTGCAATTGCGGAAGGTATCGCAATAAGAATTGTACAGGGCGATATTCCCGAAAATCTGAAAGACAGATTAATTATTGCACTCGATATGGGTGCGTTAATTGCAGGTGCACAATACAGAGGGCAATTCGAGGAGCGGCTGAAATCCGTTCTTAAAGAAGTTCAGGATTCTGAAGGGAAAATAATATTATTCATAGACGAACTTCATACGGTAATCGGTGCAGGTGCAACTTCAGGTTCAATGGACGCATCGAATTTACTTAAACCTGCACTTGCCCGGGGGGATTTGCGCTGTATAGGAGCGACAACGCTTGATGAATACAGGAAATACATAGAAAAAGACCCTGCTCTTGAAAGGAGATTTCAGCCTGTGTTAATACTCGAACCGGATGTGGAAGATACAATTTCTATTTTAAGGGGATTAAAAGACAAATACGAGATTCATCACGGAGTAAGAATCACCGATTCCGCAATTGTGTCAGCGGCTCAGTTATCAGACAGGTACATAGCAGACAGATTTCTACCGGATAAGGCAATTGATTTAATAGATGAAGCCGCTTCAAAATTGCGTATTGAAATTGATTCTTTACCCGAAGAACTTGATATAATAGACCGCAGAATCAAACAACTCGAAATCGAAAGGGAAGCACTGAAGAGAGAGATAAAAGAGTAAAATAACATCAGATATATTAATTTATAAAGGTCTTTAGAATTTTTTTTGTAAGTTGTTGACTAATTTATAAATTGATTAAATATATAATATTTATTATCTTAAATGTTTTTAAGAATCTAATTTTATTGATATGAAAATTCCGGAAAATCTTAAATACACAAATGACCATGAATATTTCAATCTGGTTGATAATGCCGGTATTATAGGTATTACAGATTATGCACAAAGTGAATTGGGCGACATTATTTTTGTTGATGTTACTGTATCCTTAGGTTCAGAAGTTAAGCAAAACCAGTCTCTGGGCTCAATAGAAGCTGTAAAGACAGTTTCAGAAATATTAAGTCCTGTTTCAGGTAAGGTCTTGGAAATAAATTCCGGTATTAATGATAATCCCTCGGTAGTAAACGATGACCCGTACGGTGAAGGCTGGATGATGAAAATTGAACCTTCGAATATGGATGAAGTGAATAATCTGCTTGATAGTAAGGCTTATTCGGAATTAATAGGGTCGTAATATCTTTTTTTCACGTTTGTTGATATATGAAAATTTTTATCTCGGACTTAAACGAGGGTGAGTTCTTTTACAATTTTGTAGAAGACAGCGGTAAACTTAATCTTAATATTCCTGAACTCACGAACGAAATTTCAATAGATGTCAGGATTACAAAGTCTACTAACTTTATTCTGCTTAAAATATCCGTGAGCGGTATTATGAAATTTGAATGCGACAGGTGTTTTGAAATGTTTAATTATAAGTTTCAAAATGATTTTGATTTATTATACAGGTTTGAAGAATTGAACGTTAATGATAAATCCGATAAGGAAGATGATAATGTTTATTATATAAGCAGGGACGAAAATGAAATTGATATAAGAGAACCGCTGAGAGATTACATATTATTGTCAATTCCAATGAAGAAAAATCCTGAGGAAAAAGACGGTGTATGTATGTTTTGTAAAAGAAAGATTGAAGATTTTTTAAAAACAAAAGATGTTCCGGCTGAAAATCCCGTATGGGATAAATTAAAAAAATTAAAAACTTAATATTATAAAAAATGCCAAATCCAAAAAGAAGACACTCTAAAACAAGAGGAAGAAAAAGAAGAACACATTATAAAGCTTCATCCCCGGCGATGATGGTTTGTCCGAGCTGCAAAGAACCAAAGCTTACGCATCAGGTATGTCAGAATTGCGGTTTTTACTCTGGAAAGAGCGTATTAATTCCTAAAAAACAAAAGTAATTGACTACGGCTAGTACAAATAAAGTAAGAATATCAATAGATGCTATGGGCGGAAATTTTGCCCCCGTAAATGAAATCAAGGGAACACTTGATGCGCTAGCGGAAAGAAATGAATATCTGGAGTTAACTCTGGTCGGAAGAGAAGCGGAGATTAAGAAATATATGGCAAACATATTGTCAGAATACAAGAATGAACTTCAAATTATTAATGCAGACGAAGTAGTAACAATGCACGATTCTCCCGCCGATAGTTTTAAAAATAAACAGAATAATTCCATACGCGTCGGACTTGAACTGCAGAAATCAAATCTATCGGACGCATTTGTAAGTGCAGGCAACACAGGAGCGGTTCTAGCTCACAGCACCCTGATTTTAGGCAGAATTGAAGGTATCGGCAGACCGACAATCGGAGCATTTCTTCCCTCCCAGTCAGGATTTACTTTAATTACAGATGTAGGCGCCTCGGTTGATTGCAAACCGAGACATCTTTTTGAGTTTGCATTGATGTGCAACGTCTATATGAAAAATATTTTTAACATTAAGGAACCAAAAATAGGCTTGCTTAACATTGGTGAGGAGAAATCAAAGGGAAATGAAACTGCATTTAAAGCATTCGAATTATTGAAAAATTCTAAAATGAATTTTGTCGGAAATATAGAAGGAAGTGATGTACTGAACGGTAAGGTCGATATTGCGGTCTGCGACGGGTTTACCGGTAATATCGTACTGAAATTTGCGGAAAGTATACTCGACCTGCTGAAGTTTAAATTTAAGGAGTATGCAGATAAGGGATTATTGAAAAAAATCTGGATAGTGATGTTTAAAAATACTTTCAAAAAAATACTGAAAGATTTCGATTATCAGTCACACGGAGGTACTCTGCTTCTTGGAGTGAACGGCGTTTCGGTAATAGGTCACGGCAAATCTTCTCCGCTTGCAATCAAAAATATGATTTTTAATGCGGAAAATATCGTTAGAAAAAAAATAAATGATTTTATAAAAAGTGAATTAAAAAATTATATTTTAAGTTTTAATTAATTAAAAATTTTAAAAAAAATGGCTAAAGCACAAACATTTGCTGATAAAGCGGCGAAATTAGCAAGAAAACATGAACAAACCGTTATTTGTCCCGATACGAACAAGGAAACAAGATTAATAAATGTACGTTTTGTAGAAACTGTAAAAAGCGAAAACGGAACTTATAAATTTTCAGACCGCAACATCAGAGTTTACGAGTCAACTTATAAGCCCTATAAAAAGTAAAACAGGAGAATTATATGTCAAGAGTATGCAAAGTTACAGGGAAAAAACATTTAACCGGAAATAATGTGTCTCACGCAAATAACAGAACAAAGAGGAGACAGTTGCCTAACCTTCAGTATAAGAGAATCTGGGATGAAGAGAAGAAAATTTGGGTCAGAATGAGATTATCAACCGAGGCTATTAAAACTATTGAGAAAAAAGGATTAAAAGCGATTAAGAAAGGTTAATGAATATTGACAGGGTAAGTATTGTAATTCCTACTCTCAACGAGGAGAAGTTAATATCAAGAACCCTTTCGCAGTATTCAAAGGAATTAAAGGATGAATATAACCTTGAAATTATTATCAGCGACGGCGGGAGTACGGATTCTACTTTAAACAGGCTCAACGGAGTATGTGACAGCGTTATTACGGAAAGTCTAAAAAAACAGAACATCGCACGCGGAAGAAATATCGGTGCAAAAAATTCTCAGGGTGATGTTCTCATTTTTTTTAATGCGGATACAAAAGTTGAAAATATGAAGTTATTTCTGGACAGGATTTTGAAAATTATGAAAACGGAAAAATACACTGCAATTTCTTTTAAAATTAAGGTTTTTCCCGAGGAAGAAAAATTGTCCGATAAGATGTTCCATAATTTTTACAACAATTATGTCAGATTAATAAATAAATTAGGAATCGGAATGGCAAGAGGCGAATGTCATGTACTTTTACGGGAACACTTTGAGAACGTGGGCGGCTATAATGAAAATCTTATTGCAGGCGAAGATTTTGATTTATATAGGCGGTTGAGGAGATTCGGGAAGATTTATTATTGCAGCGATATGCCGGTATTTGAATCGCCCAGAAGATACAGGGCTTTTGGATATGAAAAAGTATTTTTTCAATGGGCAAAAAATGCGGTATGGATAATGTTATTTAATAAATCTTACCAGAAAAGCTGGGTCCCTGTAAGATGAAGTTTTTTGAAGTTCTTTCAAATAGTAGCGAATGCAAAGCAAGAACAGGAATATTGAGAACGGACAGTTCCGAAATTGAGACTCCTGTTTTTATGCCTGTAGGAACTCTGGGGACTGTAAAAGCATTGACGCAAAGGGACCTTGAGGAATTGAACGCCAATATTATTTTAGCCAATTCCTACCATCTTTATTTAAGACCGGGAACGGAAATATTATCGAAAGCGGGCGGGCTTCACAGATTTATGAACTGGAAAAGGTCCGTTCTTACTGACAGCGGCGGATTCCAGATTTTCAGTCTTGCATCGCTGTCAAAAGTCCGTGAAGAAGGTGTTACATTTTCTTCTCATATAGACGGTTCTAAACATTTTCTTTCTCCTGAAGATATTATTGATATACAGAGAACTATCGGTTCGGATATTATGATGCCTCTTGATGTATGCCTTTCTTTTCCGGTTTCCATAAAGGAAACTGAAGATTCACTGAAAATTACTTTTAAATGGGAAAGAAGTTGTTATGAAAGGTTTAATTTAACAGTTCCTAAATACGACAGAAGACAGTTTTTATTTTCTATCTGTCAGGGTTCGGTTTACAAGGATTTGAGGAAACAAAGTATCGAAGAAGCGGAATCAATTGATTTTCATGGTAATGCGATAGGAGGTCTTGCAGTGGGAGAGGAAATTGAACTTATGTATGAGATTGTTGATTATTCAACGGATTATTTATCTGCGGAAAAACCAAGATATCTTATGGGGGTCGGTACCCCTGTTGATATACTTGAATGTGTTGAAAGAGGCATTGATATGTTTGACTGCGTACTGCCGACGAGAAATGCAAGGCATGGAAGGATTTTTACTTTCAACGGAGAAATTAATCTTAAAAACGCCGCATATAAGAACGATTTTGATTTAAATTATGATGATATTAAAACATATACTTCTGAGAATTTTAGTCTTGCATATCTTAGGCATCTTTTTCTGTCAAACGAAATTCTCGGAATGCAACTTGCTACCATACATAATCTGGGATTTTATTTTGAATTTATGAAAAGAATTAAATTTGCTATCTTAACAGGTAATTTTTATAAATTTAAGGAAGAATTTTTAGATAAATATTTAAAAAAGTAAATTAAAAATTAATAACTATAGGAAAGGATACAAAACTTGAATTTAATTAATTTAATTATTTTGCAATGTGCTCCTCAGTCTGGACAGAGCGGAATGGATTCCTTAATGGGATTATTACCATTTGTTCTTATAATTGCTGTTTTTTACTTTCTCATTATAAGACCTCAGCAAAAGAGACAGAAAGAAAGACAGAAACTTCTTGATTCAGTAAAAAAAGGAGATAAAATCATTACTGCAGGCGGAGTACACGGTTTAGTCGAGGGTATCGAAGATAAAACACTCTTAGTTAAGATTGCTGATAACGTAAAAGTAAAAATGGAAAGGTCTTCCGTCGCGACAATAATCGGAGTTACCGAAAGTTTAGATAAAAAGAAATAAAATTATTTTTTTAATTGCAAGTCCGTTTTTTTTTATACTTGCAATTTTTTTTATTGAAAAATGAAAATTAAACAGGACAGTTTCGCAAAAATAGAGAAAGCGATTTCCGATATCAAAAAAGGAAAAATCGTTGTCGTTGTTGATGACGAAGACCGTGAAAATGAAGGAGATATGATTTTTGCTGCGGAAAAATCAACTCCTGCACTCGTAAATTTTCTCGTAAAAAATGCAGGAGGATTAATATGCGTCCCTCTCGAGGAACAGAGGTTAAAAGAACTCGAACTTGATATGATGACTCAGATTAACACATCGCTTCAGGAAACGGCATTTACGGTAAGTGTTGATTATAAAGTCGGAACAACAACCGGTATATCGGCATTTGACAGAGATACTACGATTAAAGCTCTGATTAATAGAGACACGAATACTGAGAAATTAGGAAAACCCGGACATATTTTTCCTCTCAAAGCTGCAAAAGGAGGCGTTCTGAAAAGAGCCGGCCATACCGAAGCGGCGATTGATTTAGCAAGATTAGCAGGACTTTATCCTGCAGGTGTACTGTGCGAGATATTAAAAGAAAACGGAGAGATGGCAAGACTGCCTGATTTATTGAAACTGTCGAAAAAGTATAATCTGCACCTTATTACGATAAAAGACCTTATTCATTACAGATTAAAGAAAGATAAACTGATTACGAAATTGGCAAGTGCAAAATTGCCGAGCAGATTCGGGAATTTTAATATTATAATTTATCGCTCCTTAGTTGAAGAGAAAGACCATATAGCTCTTATTAAAGGTAAAATTGATTCTGCAAAACCGGTTCTTGTCAGGGTTCATTCCGAATGTCTTACAGGAGATATATTCGGTTCACTGCGATGCGACTGCAGGGAACAATTAATTGAATCTATGAGAATGATTGACAAAGAGGGAACAGGTGTAATACTATATATGAGACAGGAAGGAAGAGGAATTGGGCTTGTAAATAAACTAAAAGCATACAAACTACAGGAGAAAGGCAAAGATACTGTAGAGGCGAATATTGAACTTGGTTTTAAACCGGATTTAAGAGATTACGGAATAGGGGCACAGATTTTAAAAGATATAGGTATAAAGAAAATTAGACTACTTACGAATAATCCAAAAAAGATTATCGGGCTGCATGGATACGGAATGGAAATAGTCGAGAGAATCCCGATTGAAGTTACTGCGAATCCAAAAAATGAGAATTATATGAAAACAAAAAGGGATAAACTGGGACATTTAATTTTATTAAGCAAAAAAAAAATAAAAAACTAAATAATTTATTATGAATGAGCAAAACGGGAATGTTTATTTAAAACGGGGAAGGATGAATGAACTAGAAAATGAGTTAAAAGATTTAAAGACGATTAAACGTAAACAGGTAGCCGATAGAATTGCCGAAGCCCGTTCTCATGGTGATTTGACTGAGAATGCCGAATATGATGTTGCCAAAGAAGAGCAGACCCATCTGGAGATTAAAATTGCGAAACTTGAAAATATGCTTGCGAGAGTAATTGTTATTGATGATGTTGCTATGCCGGATAATGAAATCCATATCCTGTGCAATGTAAAGCTTGAAAATCTTACCAGCGGTAACAAAATGTTCTTTACTCTCGTTTCACCGGAAGAAGCAGATTTTGAAATGGACAAAATATCAATCACTTCTCCGCTCGGGAAAACACTGCTGGGTAAAAAAATAAACGATACCGTTACTCTGGATTCTCCATCAGGGAAACAACAATTTAAAATTTTAGAAATATCTAAATAGTATAATATGTCTTATAAACAATATTCTGCAATTAAAGTAGGTATTTTCGTTGCTTTTGCAATAATTATCGTTATTGGAACTATCTTCTGGGCAAAATCCTTTTACCTGAATAAGGGTACAAAAGATTGCAAAGTGTATTTTGACAATGTGACCGGGTTGAAGCAGGGAGACCCTGTTTTAATAAATGGCGTCAGAAAGGGAAAAGTGCTGAATTTCGATATTGAAGGAGATTCCGTTCTTGTTGAATTTTCAATAGAAGAGGATATAAGAATTTATATTGATTACAGAATTGAAATCATTGCGACTGAACTGCTCGGCGGTAAAATGATTAATATAACACCCGGAAAAGAGAAACAGGAAATTGATTACAATCTTTCTATGATAGGTTCGGGGTCTAATGATATGATGGCTTTGATGAGTAATTTTAGTGATTTGGCGGGCGATGTTAAAGTGCTAATTGGAAATTTTAATAAAGCTACAATTGACCTTGAGAAAGTACTTGTAAATGTAAATGAAATAATCGGTGATCCCAATACGAAAAAGAATTTAAAAAGCACTGTCGGTAATATCGAAGTTGCTTCCCGAAATCTTAATTTATTAATTGCAGAAAACCGGGTTAGTTTGAAAAATTTAGCAGATAAAACAGGTTTAACTATCGATAAATTTGGAAACACAATGGATAATGTTAATGAATTTGTTGATGATACAAAACCTGAAATAAAAAATACTTTTCAGGATGTTCAGAGTTTAACTGAAAAAGTAAATACCCTTGTAGAAAATCTTAATGTTCTTGTAACGGATATTACGGAACAAAAAAGCGGAGTCGGAAAATTTATCTATGACGATAAATTTTTCGATAATCTTAACAATACATTAATTGAAATAGAGAAACTTACAAAGAAAATCCGTGACGATGGGGTGAAAATAGATTTATTCTAATATATATCTAAGATTGATTCTATGAGTAGCGCCAATTTTACCCATAGAATTAAATCCGTAATCAACAAAGTATTTATCTTCATACCTGAAACCTATACCTGCTGAAAATCCACCTATACCGATTGAACTTCCCGTTTTAAGATTTTGCCGATTCTGATTATTGTAACCCAGTCTTAAATTTAAATAGTCACTTAATGTAAACTCGCCGCCGAGGGAAAAATTTTTGAACCTGTTAATTATTTCATCTGTATCTTCGACGATATTATTAAATGAGAAACTGAAATTTAATGGAAGATATTCAAGTTTCACTGAACTACCTATTCGCAATTCGAGAGGGAGTTTCTCTTTTGTATCCATATATGAACTCATTTGAGTGCCGAGGTTCAATAAACTTATACCGAAATTTGCATTATAATCAACTAATTTATACATAAGTCCTAAATCAACTGCTAAACCTGTTGATGTGAATTCATCAATATTTGAATATATTAATTTTGCGTTTGCTCCGTAAAATAATTTTCCGTCATATCCATTTGCATAACCCAGTGAAAGTGCGATGTCGTTTGCACTGAATGTCCCTGTATTATTGAAATTTTCATCATATTTATCAAATGAACCGTAATTGATATACCTTATCCCTGCACTGAAATAACCGTAATCCTTGTATTTCATTGCATAAGCCGCATTACCTGAATTTATATCAAGAAGATATTTGAAAAATCCGGCAGAAATCTGGGATTTTTCCAAAGTAGCAATACCTGCCGGATTATAGAATAAAATATTGACGTCATTTTCAGCTGAGATAAAACTTCCCGCTAAGGATGCTGATCTTGCATCTACATCAAGTTTCAGGAAATTGTATGTAGAATTATTTTGAGAATAAAGTACCGGAGAGCAGGCAGTTAATATTAATATTAAAATTATTTGCTTAATCTTCATAAATATATATATCGACAATAATAATATAAGTATACAAATATTACAAGTAATTAATATTAATAAATTCTGAATGAATTAAATCTGCTTTCATTTTGAATTTCGTTAATATTTAGGGAATTGACATCTGAAAATCTAGGTCCGATATTTACGGCTTTGATAAATTCATTCAGCAATGTTTCGTCACCTTCGGCAACGATTTCCACATCACCATTAAACAGATTTTTTGCGTAACCGTATATTCCGAGTTCATTTGCTTTTTCAAAACAGAAATATCTGAACCCGACTCCTTGAACCATCCCTTTAACGATTATTTTAAGGCACTTCATTTTTTTCTGTTAAATATCTCTCTTGAAAATTCAGATATTATCACACCAGCAAGAATTAAAATTGCACCAGCAATCTGTTTTCCGCTTAACACTTCATTTAATATCATATAAGCAAATATTACCGCAAATACTACTTCAGAGTTATAAATTAATCCTGCTTTTACTGGTGTAGTATATCTCTGATATTTACTTGATAAAAATAATGCGATTAAAGTTGAAAAAACAGTATTAAATAATATTACAAACAAGAGGTTAAAACTTGGTATAAACAAAAATTCATTAGTGACCGCAATTTCGACAACTAATGTTGTAGCGAAGCTGAAGACAGACATTGCTATGAATTGTCCGTAAATAAGTGAAAGATAGTCTGTAGTTCGTGAAAAAAAATCCAGCATAACAATCTGAAACGCAAATGATACTGCACATAAAAAAGTAAAAATGTCTCCGATATTAATTTTCATATCTCCAATACCCGTTAAAAAATACATACCAGCAAATGCAACAAATATACCGATAATATTTTCGATTTTCGGATATTTTCGAATTATTAATATTTGGGCAAAAGGAATAATCAAAATATTCGTGCCTGTAATAAAAGCCGAATTTGATGCTGTTGTATATTTTAGTCCGATCGTTTGTGTAAGAAATCCTGTATAAAGAAATATTCCGAGAATAATTCCTTTTATAATATTTTCTTTTTTAAGAAGGGACAGTTTCTTCCGAAATAATAAATAAAATATTATTAAGGTAAGAGTGAATCTGATAAACACAAAAAAAACAGGTGAAATATAATTAAGTCCGATTTTTATTGTCGGAAAACTCAAGCCCCAGGAAACAGTAACAAACAGTAGAATTAATTCTGCTTTGTAGTGTGATACTTTTTCATGCATCAGCCGGTTACCATGTAAGTCCTTTTGAATTGTATATGATTGCTGACGATATCAGGAACCACAGGATTATGGTGATAATTATGGGAATATCTTTTATAACAATTTGTGAAGGGCTTTCACCGAGATTCTTTTTGTGAATTAGATACATATAACGGAAAATACCGAATATGACAAATGGAGTTGTGTAAATCAGATATTCAGTATGAAAAGTTTCTACTGTTTTCGGCCATACAGTATATAATGCATAACATATAATAGTACCGGTTGCTGCTACGGTGTTCATCTGGTCGGCAAAAACAATATCGTAATCGGATAAGACTTTTCTTTGTTTAGCTATATTTGAAACCTCAACCTGCGAGAGTTCAGCCCTTCTTTTGGAAATTGCCAGAAAAAGAGATATGAAAATTGTAGTTAATATCATCCAGCTTGAAAGCGGGACCCAAATTGCTGCGGCACCGCCTATAACTCTCAGCATAAAACCCATCGATATAAAAAATACATCAAGTAATACTATATCCTTGATTTTAAGTGAATAAAAAAGATTAATTAAGAAGTATGCGACTACGGTTCCGGCAAAATAAATATTTAACCTTGAAGTAATAAATGTAGTTATAATTAGTAAGATTATGAAAAAAAATTGTGCTTTTCGTATCGAAATTTCACCAGAAGCTATAGGTCGGAATCTTTTTTCTCTATGTACACTATCGGCTTCAATATCGGTAATATCATTAATTATATAAACCAAACTCGAAACACCGCAGAAAGCTAAAAATGCAATAACAGATTCTTTTAATGACTGAAGATGCAGCATTTCGCCGGCGAATAAAAGCGGTGCAAACACAAATAGGTTTTTAATCCACTGTTTTGGACGAATTAATTCGATAAGTTTTAAAATTTTCATATGATTAATAATCCAAAATATAATAATTGTTATATTACAATTATACTGAAAAAATAATGCTTATGTAAAAAAATTTTTATTACAATGTCCAATCAGAAACGGGCATCATCAATCAATCAAGATACTGATTATTCTTCATATATACCGGGAACCTCTTTCGAATTATATTTTTTTCTTTCATAAGAGTATATTTATATTAATCATTGTAAAAAAAATTATTTTATTTTAATTCTATAAATAAATACATATCTTACCTAAATTATTAGAATATATATGTCATTAAAAAGCTGGAAATATTCAAAAGCATTCTGGACTGCAAATACTGTCGAACTTTTCGAACGTGCAGCGTATTACGGAGTTTTTATTGCGGTTACTTTATATTTAACAAATATCGTCGGATTTAATGATGTCTGGGCGGCCTGGATTAGCGGCGGATTTTCTGCAGGACTGTATCTTCTTCCGCCATTTATGGGCGCTGTTGCCGATAAAATCGGATTCAGAAAAGCAGTTATTATTGCTTTCTCGCTGCTATCTGTCGGATATTTCTCTCTTGGTGCTTTTCCCCATAAAGTTACAGTTATTCCAGCTTTTATTATCCTGATGTTTGGCGGTTCATTCATTAAATCTATTATATCCGGTACTATTGCAAAAACTACGACAGAAGAAAACAGGGCAAAAGGTTTTTCAATATTTTATGGTATAGTTAATGTAGGTGCATTCTTTGGGAAGACCGTTGCTTATCCCCTGAGAGTTGAATGGGGGTTGCAGTCAATTAATTTTTATGCTGCAGTGATGACTTTTATTGCTTTGATTGTTGTTGTTTTCTTTTATAAAAATGTTGAACTTGAAAATCAAGCGAAGAGATTAAAAGAAATTGCCAAAGGATTTGTTCAAATAGTTACTAATGTGAGGTTAATAGTTTTGATACTTATTATTTCAGGATTCTGGATGATTCAGCAGCAATTGTATGCTACTATGCCGAAGTATGTTATAAGAACTGTCGGGCAGACAGCATCTCCGGAGTGGATTTCAAATGTTAATCCGCTGGTTGTAATGTTAACTGTTGTTATGATTACTAATCTTATGAAAAAAGTAAAGGCTATTACATCAATGAATATAGGAATGCTTTTAATGCCGCTGTCTGCATTGCTGATGTCTTCGAGCTATATTCTTGAAAAAGTTTCCGGAACAAGCGTTTCTTTTTTCGGACTTTTTCATGCTCATCCGATTACGGTTATGATGATTGCAGGTATAGTCGTTCAAGGGCTGGCGGAGTGTTTTATCTCACCCCGTTATCTGGAATTTTTTTCATTGCAGGCGCCAAAAGGCGAAGAAGGTCTGTATCTTGGTTATAGTCATTTGCATTCATTCTTTTCATCAATAATCGGGTTTGGAATATCAGGGTACTTACTTTCGGCTTATTGTCCCGACCCCAAAACACTTCCTCCGGAAATCCTTGCTACCGCATATGATAAGGCATATTATATTTGGTTTTATTTTGCGGGTATAGGTCTGACTTCAGCGATACTTTTATTTATCTATAATTTTGTTGTAAAAAGGATTGACAGAAAGAAATTTGAGGAACAATTTGGTTATCCTTCTTCGGATGGAGATAGGGGAGGTGAATAATATATGTTCCTTTATAAATACTTTTTTGCGTTATTTCTGCTTGGAATGTCTTCCTGTACTTATTCTGAACATTCCGAAAAAGTGCCTCTTAAGACAAATATTATTCATGATACTCTCAGATTCGGTTATGATGAAAAAATAACCGGACTAAAGAACTTATTAACTAATGAATTCATATTTAAAGGGCATTCTTCATTTATTATTGCGGGAAACTTAATAGAGACAGAAATCAATAACATTATATACAACACAATCCAAAAAGCGGAAGAATGTTTTTATAATGATTACTTTGAAAAAAAACCTGATGAACTAATAACGATTTTTTTATTTAAAGACGACATAACTTATACTTACTGGGCAGAAAAGTTATTTGGTGATTCAGACCTTTCACCTTACGGTTATTATAAGCCTTCAGATAAGGCAATGCTGATGAACATATCCACAGGCGGAGGTACACTTATTCACGAATTGACACACGCATTTGTAAGGTATGATTTTCCCGATATACCTTCGTGGTTGAATGAAGGTCTTGGTTCATTATATGAAAGGTGTTCGTTATCGGGTGGTAATATAACAGGCTATGTTAACTGGCGATTACCCGGATTGCAAAAAGCAATAAATAATAAGACATACACTTCGCTGACAAAACTTGTTAATACTACCGACGATGAATTCTACGGTGATAACAGCGGATTTAACTATGCTCAGGCAAGATATCTATGCTACTATTTACAGGAAAACGGACTTCTGAAAAAATTCTATAAAACTTTCCGTGACAGGTATGAAGAAGACAAAACCGGAAAGAAATTCCTTGAAGAAATTCTGAAGTCAGACTTAAAGTCATTCGATTCCGAATTCAAAAAATTTGTTCTTTCTCTCGAACTAATAGATTAAAATATTTATCTTAAGTGCAAGTTTAAGAAAATTTATGGTGAACGGCCGCAGAAATCTGCGGCTGTTTTGTAATAAACTGTCAGGTAGTTTCTTCCTGATTTCCGCACTTTTTATAAAAAATAATATTTATTAATATAAATATTTGTTTTTACATAATTAATATTTATCGGTTTTCTTTTCCTTGATGTCTCACTTATAATAAAATAAAAGCACATTTTATTCTCTATTTTTCATTTTTAGTTAGAAATTAATAAAATACAAAATCTGTAACCACCTTCGAAGGTGTCCAGATGCGGAAGTCAGGTGAACGGCTGCAGAAATCTGCGGCTGTTTTGTAATAAACTGTCAGGTAGTTTCTTTAACTTTGGGTTTTTCTTTCTTACCGAAAATTAAACCTATTACAATACCGACTATAAAAATCATTACAAACAAAATAATACCGTCAGGTACTATTTCTTTATATGTTACTTTATATGATGCCCACATATAAAATATATAGGGGACACTCATCAATATTCCTGTAGCTAAACCAAAAAGAAATCCTTCTTTTAAAGGAGATTCTCCTTTATAGGTTTTCATATACAGGAATGATAGTATCAGTGCCTGTAAAATATGTGCAACTATCAGTGCCCACCATTTCATATCTGACTCAGGTCTCATTAATTCTTTCATTGTAACAAAATAATCAGCAAAAATAATCCCATAGAAGAGCCATCCCAGCAGAAAGAAGATTATGGCTCCGACAATTGTAGAAATGATAAGTTTCATTGTTTTAAATTTAAATTTTTAAAAAACTACAATTGATTTTAACAGATATATGACTTTGCATAATAATAATAAAAAAAATGTAATAATGAAACTGTAAAATGAAGTAATATTGTACTGATTTTTTATTGAAGCGAAATAATATAATAATCACCAGTATAATATTTTATATTGTATGTTATTATTTCCATAAATATTTTGCTTCATACTTATTGCTATAATAATAAAATAAATAATTATTATGTATTGTATAAAAGTTGTATTATTATTTATCTTTTGTTTGGTTTCATTTATTACCGTTTTTTCTCAGACAGACTCTTTAACTAATAAAGACCCTAGTAATTCACGTCTTCTTATAGCTCCTTCAGGAAAAGCACTTGACGGAGGAAAAGGCTATTTCTCAGTTTCAGCACTTGTACCGTGGACTTTACCTTTTATTTTTCCTTTTTTCAATATAGGATTGACTGATTTTGCATCGGTAGGTGCGGGAGGTACTTTCTTACGGGGAAATTTCATTTATTTTGCACCGCAATTCACTCCTCTGAAAACTAAAAATGTTTATGTATCAGGAGGATTTGGATATTTTCAGACAGCAAACTTTTCTGATGTAGAAGATGTAAATATCGGATTTCTTTACAATATAAACACTTTTCATCATGAAAAATTTACTTTCTCTACAGGTCTGGGTTGGTTTTTCAATGTTGATAACAGATATGATTTTAAAGTTGAAATTGCAGAATCCCCTCATCTTTTACTTTCAGCGGAATATGTTGTCGGAAAAGATGCTATACTTATAACAGAAAACTGGATTGATTTCAATGAGAGACCTTTAACCCTTTTTTCTCTTGGATTAAGACATTTTGGAAAAAATCATAGTATAGATTTTTCCATGCTGGCTGTATCTGCTAATTTTCTCTCAAATTCGGGAAGTGGTTACTTTATTATAATGCCTTGGATTACATATTCTCATACTTTTAAATTATGGTAAAATATTATAATATAACTTTCTTTGTAATTAGCAATTCTTTAACTCTTTCAGACAGTTATAGACTTTTTATATCATTGTTACATTAGAAAATATTTTATAGTTTATTAATGATAATATTGGGAAAATGAAAAGCAGTAAAATACATTAAAAAATAAATTATTATATTTCTTTTAATAATTCATATGGAGGTAATATGAATAAAATCACAATTCTAATTATTCTTGTTTTTGCAATACCTGTTTTATTATTCTCCCAAAATAAAAAGTCGGGTGATGATGCACTCGGTATTTTCAAATATGACGACTTTGAAAAACCCGAAGCATGCGGCAGTTCGTGCCATACGGATTTTTTTCAACAGTGGCAGCAGATGATGATGTCCCAGTGTTATACTCATCATTGGGATGACATTGAATATTTCAAACTGGCTGTCCCTCACGCTGAAAAAGATTCAAAAGTCGCCGGCGTAAAAGCAAGTTGCAATGGTTGTCATTCGCCGATTGCGTTTATGGCAGGCGATGTTCCTCCGCCAAAACCTTATCTTAACTCACGGGCAAATGAATCTGTTTCCTGCGATGTTTGCCATACTATATCGGGATTTACCGGAGATATCCCTTATAACTATAATTATATATCCAATCCCGGAAAAACAAAATTCGGAAATAGAATCGGAGTCCCTTCGCCATATCACCAGATTCAGAAGAATGAACTTTTAAGTAAAGGTGATTTTTGCGGTGTTTGTCATAATGAAATGTCACCTTATAACCAATGGGTAAAATCTACTCAGATTGAATGGAAAGAGGGTCCCTACTATAAGGAAGGAGTACAATGTCAGACCTGTCACATGCCGCCTGCACCTGGCAAGAATGCGATTATGGGTGATATGTATGGCGATGTTCATCAGCACTTATTTCACGGAGCTCATGACCCGGGAAAACTTAAAGGTACTGTTGAACTTAGAGTTCAGCCCGATGTAAGAGAAGTTGAACCCGGAGATGTAATTAAGTTTACAGTTTATCTTTTTAATGCTAAGACAGGTCATAAATTCCCGACAGGTTCGGTTGAAGAAAGGATGCTATGGCTTCATACGGAAGCAATCGATTCAAAAGGGAAAATATATCATTTGAGAGTTGACAGGAAAGGATTCAAAGGAGAAGAATTTACTATTGCTTCCGATACTCTTGCTTATCAGGATATGGGTGTGCCCTTAGGTATAAACGGTTTCAAGGGTGTCCCGAGAGACGGTATACCGGTTGGTGACAGAATCTTCAGAATGCCGTATTTTGACCCTCTTGGCAGAATGACGATTATGCAGTGGAATACTGCCTCACTCGGTGTTGATTACAGAATTGGTCCGAGGGAAACAAAAGTTGAAACATACACCTGGCAAATTCCCGATGATATGGAACCTGGAATGATTAAGGTAAAAGTTGTTCTGAACTATCAGAAACTCCCGACACCACTAACTTCATTTCTTGAAGTCCCTATGGAAGAAGCTGAAATCATAGAAATAAATTTCCACGAAACAGTATTTTTTGTGGTAGATTAAATCGAAAGGAGAAAAAAAATGAAAATGTATTTTAAAATAATAATAGTGTTTTTAATAACAATGATTGTAACTGATTCTGCGTATTCAATTCCTGCTTTTGCAAGAAAATATAATTTTTCCTGCAATGTGTGTCATTTTGTGACCCCAAAATTAAAACCTTTCGGTGAAGAATTTGCAGGGAACGGGTTTCAAATTCAGGATCAGGAACCTGCAAGGTTCTTCAGAAATACAGGTGACCCCGATTTGCTTCTTATGAGGGAGTTACCAATAGGTATTAGATTCGATCTTACAGCACAGTATGAAAACGGCAGGAAAGCAAATGTGGATTTAAGAACTCCGTTCATTCTGAAATTTTTATCTGGCGGTAATATAGCGAAAGATATCTCATACTATTTCTACTATTTCATAAGTGAGAGAGGCGAAATGGCAGGTATTGAAGATGCATTTGTAATGTTTAATGATTTATTCGGTGAAGATTTAGATATATATATCGGTCAGTATCAGGTCTCCGACCCTTTATTTAAAAGAGAACTGAGATTGACGCAGGAGGATTACAGTGTATATACTACTAAAGTCGGACAGTCGCTTGCCACTTTGAAATATGAGAGGGGACTGATGTTTACTTACGGTTTACCCACAGGAACGGATTTTACATTTGAAATTATGAATGGAAACGGTATCGGAACAACAAATATTTTCGACGTGGATAAATATAAAAACTATTTACTTAGAATTTCTCAGGAAGTTACGGAAAATTTCAGAATAGGCGGCTTCGGTTATTACGGAAAAGAGAAACCAAATGATGTTTCTAACGAACTGGTTATGCTCGGAGGTGACTTTACTGTTCATTCAAAAAATTTCGAATTGAATACACAATATGTTTACAGACAGGATGATAATCCGAACTTTTCTTCGATTTTACCCGATAAGGAAATTAGGACACACGGCGGAATGGTGGAATTAATCTTATCACCTGATTTTAATGACAGCAAGTGGTTTGGTACGTTGTTGTTTAATAAAGTTGATTCGGAGTTTAATGAACTGGATTATGAAAGTTATACTACAGGTCTTTCTTACAACCTTAAAAGAAATCTCAGAATTATCGGCGAATATACTTACGTAAAAGATACAAAAACTTCGAAGGGGACTGTCGGAATTATTGTCGGTTTCTGATAAAGTGTAAGAAGTTCATTAAATTAAATACCTCATTTGATTATCAGATGAGGTATTTATATTTAGTTAATCCTTAAAAAGTCATTTTTGGTATTAATTTTCTTTCTGGTAAGAAGATAAGTCTTTCGAAAATGGCTTTTATCGTTATT